>JAPLLG010000002.1 GCA_026387665.1 Nitrospirota bacterium | reverse complement strand
TCTCGGCGGCTTCGCAGGAGCAGGCCAGCGGGATCGACCAGGTGAACAAGGCGATCATGCAGATGGACGAAACGACGCAGCAGAACGCGGCCTTGGTGGAAGAGGCGACCAGCGCCAGCCAGTCCATGAAGGAGCAGGCCAAGGAACTCATGACCCAGGTGGCCTCGTTCAAGATGAGCGGGACCAGTGACGCGTCGCACGTGAAGCGTGAAGCGCCTGCAAGTCGTGGAACATCCGGCTCTGGAACGAGATACGCTTCACGAGATACGCATCACGCGGCACCGAAGCCGTTGCTCAAGAAACTGGCTGCGGTTGCCTCCAGCAGCGGCAAGGATCGCGAGTTCGAGGAATTTTAGCAGCAGGCTGAAAACGTCCGCCAGCGTCGTTCTCGTCTCATCGAAATCCTCAACGTACCCCTGAGGGTACGCCTCCGGTTTCGATTCGCCTGCGGCCTTGCTGGGCGGTGTTTTTGAGCATCCTGTGGTTGTTCGGACCGCGATATCACTCGGAAGATTTCAGCTGTTCTTTTTGCCTAAACCGAGTTTTCTCGCCGCCTCTCAGGGGACGGAAATGAGCGAGGCTGGCGGACCGGCGGGACCGGAACGGCTCAAATGGTGAGGAAACGCGTTTATTTTGTTAGCAGAGGGATATCCGGCGATAATCATTCAGGAGTCGAGCCATTAAGGAATAGCTTCGTTCAACCGATAGAGCATTAACCGGCAAGCATCTCTCCGGCTTTATTGGAGGGCGTTATGGACATGAAGAGTTGGCTCTGGTATGGCGTGCTCACCAGCATCACGGCTGCCTACCTGGTCGCAATGGCCGGCGTTCGGTCTGCCAAGCAGCATGAAGTCTCGCATCATTCCAGGCGGATGATCGTGGCCTGCACGATCGTCGGGATCTGGCTTGTCGCCTATGTCTTGAAACAGGTGCTCTTCGGCCGCGAACGATTCGGGGGGCCTGACACCCATTACTGGTCGCTCTATGTGCCGTTGTTTTCTATCCATATGGCGCTGGCGGTGACGACGATCAGTCTCGGCGGGTACAACCTCTACATGGGGCTTCACCGGATTCGCTACGGGAGCGTGGGCGCCATGTCGTCCCGGCTGTCGTTGCATCGCCGGTTGGGGCAGCTGCTGGTTTGGACCTTTTCCGGCACCATGGCGACGGCCTATCTGGTCTATCTCATGTTGTTTGCCTGGTACCCGGCTTCCTGACGCGAGGCGAGGGTAGACGCGGCAGATCGTTCTTCCTGCCCACCTTGGGTGGCTTCACATCCGGCGGTTTCTCCCTCCCGCGTCAATGACGGAGGGGTGAGACAGGGCCGGGGACCTCCCGTCTGGGCCCTAGGGGTCCGGGGCCTGTATTCCCTCCCTAATTTCAACTCCTTAGCCCACCCAAGACTCCAGTCAAGAATCGACAGCAATTAACCGATAGAGCATCGACGGGTTGCATTGTTTGCACGGCGTGGTGTGCCTGCGAAGGGGGACGATTCCCGCTCGTTGTGTCACCGTCGGATGCCACGCTCGTTGTTCGCCACATACGGAGCCTCGTTGGTTATGGACTATTCGATCACCCCTAAAGAGTTCGAACAGTTTCGCGCGCTCATTTATCAAGAGTGCGGTATCAGCTTAAATGAGAGCAAAAAAACGCTGCTCGTGTCCCGGCTGTCCAAGCGGCTGCGCACGTTGGAGCTGGACTCGTTTCAAGCCTACTACGATATGGTGTCGGGTCAGACGGAGAGCGATGAATTCACGCTGCTCCTGGATCTGGTCTCGACGAATAAGACCGATTTCTTCCGTGAGCCTAAGCATTTCGATTTTTTGCGGGAGCAGATCATGCCGACGCTGCAGCCCAGCCGGCGCATCCGCATCTGGTCGTCGGCATCGTCCTCCGGCGAGGAGCCTTATACCATCGCGATGACGCTCTATGACAGCGTTCCCGATCCTGACCGATGGGACTTCAAAATTCTGGCGTCGGATATTTCGACGCGCGTGCTCGCCAGAGCCGCGTCGGGCGTCTACGAAGATGAGCGCGTGCGGGAGCTCCCGGCGTCAATCGTCGAGCGGCATTTCCTGAAAGGGAAGGGGAACAGCGCCGGCATGATCAAGGTCAAACCCCACCTGACCCAGATGGTGCGCTATCGCCGGATCAATTTGATGGACGAGACCTTTCCGATCAAAGCCCCCCTGGATCTAATCTTCTGCCGCAACGTGATGATCTATTTTGATCGTCCCACGCAGGCGCAATTGGTCAACAAGTTCTATCGCTATCTGAAGCCGGGCGGCTATCTCTTCATCGGACATTCGGAGAGCCTGCAGCGGCTGGACCAACCGTTTAAGGCGATTGCGCCGACGATCTATCAGAAAGAAGCCTAATGCGTCGCTCGTATTTCGCATCTCGTCGTTCGCAAGCGGAGGACTTCCTGGTTTGCGAGATACGCTTCACGTTTCACGAATGACGTTTTTTCACGAATGATGAGGCTTGAATGAGTGATCCGTTTGCCCATGTTAGGCGTATGCGCGACAGCCGCTTCTCTCAAGAGATCGCGGCGATCTTGCCGGGGGAGTTTTTCGTCAGCGCGACTCCGATGATCGTCTATACGGTCCTGGGCTCCTGCGTGTCCGCCTGCATCCGCGATCCGATTGCCGGCGTCGGGGGGATGAACCACTTTATGTTGCCGGCTCCGAAGGAACACCAATCGGGGGATGCCTGGGGTGGGGAGTCGACGCGCTACGGTTCATACGCCATGGAAAGCCTGATCAATGAAATCCTCAAGCGGGGAGGGCTCCGGCATCGTCTTGAGGTGAAGCTCTTTGGCGGCGGGAAGATTTACGAAGGCAATATCGACATCGGCGCGAATAACGCCGCATGGGCGTTGGAATATCTTAAGAACGAAGGGCTCGAAGCGCAGAAGACCGATCTGGGCGACGTGTACCCCAGGAAACTGTATTACTTTCTCGACTCGGGCCGCGTCTTGATGAAGAAAATTCAGCGGGTCAAGAACGACACGATCTTCGATCGGGAAATGCAGTACCAGAAGCAACTGGTGCGCGAACAAGAGTCCAGCAACGTCACGTTGTTCTGACGGGAAGCGATCAGCTCTCAGCGGTCAGCTCCCGAGCTGATCGCTGAAGGCTGACAGCTGATAGCGACTGAGGAGAATCTCTCATGGCAAAGATTCGCGTCCTGACGGTTGACGACTCGGCGCTGATGCGGCAGGTGCTGGCGCAACTGCTGTCGCGGGACCCCGGCATCGAAGTGGTCGGGTCGGCGCCTGATCCGTTCATCGCGCGCGAGAAAATCAAAGCGCTGAATCCGGATGTGCTGACGCTGGACGTGGAAATGCCCAAGATGGACGGGCTGACGTTCCTTGAAAAATTGATGGCGGGCCACCCCATGCCGGTCGTGATGGTCAGTTCGCTGACGGAAGTCGGGTGCGACACGACGCTTCGCGCGTTGGAGCTGGGCGCGGTGGATTTCATCACCAAGCCCAAGATCGATCTTCGTGAGGGGATGGACGAGGTGGCGCAGGACCTGATCACCAAGATCAAGGCTGCGGCGATGGCGAAAGTGAGGGGTAGGGGGGCAGGGGGTCGTGGGACAGCCGAACCTCTGGCCGCTCGTCTCTTGCCGCTCGGCTCGTCGGCGATGATTAAGACGACCGACACGATTATCGCCATCGGCGCTTCAACGGGAGGGACGGAAGCGTTGCGGGCGGTGCTCGAAGTGTTGCCGCCGAATACGCCGCCGATCATTGTGACGCAGCATATGCCTGAACGGTTCACGAAGACCTTCGCCGATCGTTTGAATCAGCTCTGCCGTATTTCCGTCAAGGAGGCGGAAGACGGCGACAGTGTCTTGCCGGGACATGCGTTGATCGCTCCAGGCAGTTATCACATGACCTTGGTCCGCAGCGGAGCCCGGTACAGCGTTCGCCTCAACCAGGACCCTCCGGTCAACCGGCACCGCCCATCCGTCGATGTGATGTTCGACTCCGTTGCGCGCTATGCCGGCGCGAATACCATCGGCGTGATCCTGACGGGCATGGGCGGCGACGGCGCGAAGGGGATGTTGGCGATGAAGCAGGCCGGCGCCTATACCATCGCGCAGGATGAAGCGAGTTGCGTGGTTTTCGGTATGCCGAAGGAGGCGATCAAGCTGGGCTGCGTCGACAAGATATTGTCATTGGATCACATCCCTGCGGCCATGCTCGCTCACGCGAACCGCATGGCCTGATAGACGCGTCAGACGACGCGGGGGTTGATGTCATCACTTGAGTGTAACGGATGAAAGGATCTTGACCATGATAATTACACAGCGTGACATCAAAGACGCCACGGTATTGGACTTGAAAGGCGATCTGACGTACAGCAACCGGGCTGCGTTCAAGACCGCCGTGGAGCAGGTGAGGAGTGGAGGCTGTCGGCACCTCATTGTGAATCTGGAGCAGGTTCGATTCATGGACAGTTCCGGTCTCGGGCTGCTCGCCCTCCTGTCTCAGACGTTCAAAGTCCAGCAGGTCCAGGTCAGTCTCCTGAAACCGCAGAGCTATGTGCGGGAAATCATGAGTCTGGCGAATATTCCCAAGATGATCCCGGTCTATGAGACCGAGGGAGAGGCACTCGCTGTGCGAGCGGCGTAATCGCTTCGCCGCCGACGGGGTAGACTCATGAAACTCAACTCAGCCAAGCCGCTCGCGCGTTCCGTCGATTCGCCGGACTCTCCCTGCGCGATGCCTGGGTTGATTTTGCTGGTGGAGGATGAGCCGGTCACGCGGGCCAGCATGGCGGCGCGGCTGAAGCGGTTTGGACATCGGGTGTTGGAGGTCGACAACGGGCGCGAGGCGCTTGAAATGGCCCGGCGCGAACGGCCCGATCTGATCGTGCTCGACTGGATGATGCCGGAGATGGACGGCCCCACGTTCTGCGAAACGCTGCGGCGCGATCCCGCGATGAAATCCATGTACCTCCTGTTGATGACGGCCCGCGATCAACCGGCGCAGATTGCCGAGGGGTTGGCACGTGGCGCCGACGATTTTTTGAGCAAAGCGGCCAGCAAGGAAGAAATGCGCGCCCGTGTGCTGGCAGGCCTGCGCACCAGCCGGTTGGTGCGTGAACTGGAAACGACCGCCGCAAAACTGGAATCGTCCCTGCTCTTATTGCAAACGAAGCAGGCGGAGATGGATGCGGATCTGCAGTCGGCTGCGTCCTTCGTCCATTCGTTGCTCCCTCGTCAAGGCAGCCCCATCCCGGGTATCGCACTCGCGTGGGAATATCAGCCCTCCTTGACGCTGGGCGGGGATCTGTTCGATGTGATGGCGATCGATAAGGACCATCTCGGCCTCTACATTCTGGATGCGTCGGGACACGGAGTTGCCGCGGCGCTGCGCTCGGCCGCGTTGATGACCTTTCTGCGGGTGGAAAATATTCTACAGATGCTCGGCTCATACGATCCTGAGAGGGTGCTGTTCGAGGCCAACCGGCGGTTTCCTATGAGCGCGGACGGGGAGTATTTCACCTTATGGGTAGGACAGCTGCACTTGCCGACCGGCAGCCTGACCTATGCCGCCGCCGGCCATCCCGGCGCGTTGCTCTGTTTGGCTGAGGGTCCGTCCCGATGGCTCACGCGCGCCTCGTTCCCCCTTGGTATCGATCCGTCTGCGGAATTTGCCAACGACCGCGTTTCGTTGAAGCCGGGCGACCGGTTGTTTTTACTGAGCGATGGGATTTACGAAGTGCCGTCGCCGCGCGGGGAGCTGTGGGGCCGCGAGCGGTTCCAGGCGGTGATCGACGCGGGGAGGCAGCGGTCGCTGTCCGAGACCATTTCGGCGTGTTTTTCTGCCGCTCGAATCTGGCAGCAGGCGCAGCATTTTTCGGATGATGCGGCGGTGATGGGGCTGGTATTGACTGAGTACCAGGAGGAGAAGTCCCATGGATAGCCCAGTGGTGTTGGATCTTTCCGAGGCCTTGAACCAAGCGGATGGCGATCGGGATTTGGTGATCACCTTGGCGGGACTATTTTTGCAAGAGAGTCCCAAAGAGGTCGCGGCGGCGAAGGCGGCGCTGGCACGGCAGGATCGTGATGGGTTGGTGGCGGCTGCGCATAAGTTGAAGGGGTCCGTCATTCCGATCTGCGCGCCGCGCCTCTTCGAGCGCGCAAAACAGTTGGAAGAACTCGGACTCCAGGGCGCGCTCGCGGAGGCCGAGGCGGTCTGCGCCGATGTCGAGAGGCTCCTGGCCGAGGTGCATGCCGCGCTTCGGAAATTGATTGCCGGAGGATTCCCATCATGATCGCCATGCCTCGTTCACGGGCACAGGCTCGTACGTTGCTTGTCGTGGCCGACAATCCTGCTACGCACTCCATGATCCTGGAGCATGCGCGCGAGCGAGGGCATTCGGTCATTTCTGCTTCGACGCCCGCGTTGGGGTTGTCGACCTTCGAGATGACGCAGCCGGACATCGTGTTCGTGGATCTGTTTCTGCCGGAACAGGATGGGATCGTCCTAGTGAGGCAGATTCATGAGCGGCGCCCGACCTGCCCGGTCGTGCTCCTGACCGGCGCAGGCCAGGTTGAATCGACGATGGAAGGGTTGCGCGCCGGAGCCATCGACTATGTGCCGCAGCCGATTGACGAGCAAACGCTCTCGCATGTGCTGCAACGGGCGATCTATCGGCTGCCCACTACGGTGGATGATGCGGCTGGGATCGAACGACTGGAGTATCATTTGGTTATGGCCCCTGATCCGGACGCGGTTGAGAGCACCGTGGCCTGGCTTATCCAAGGGACGGCCATGGGGCTGGTGGAGGCACGGCAGCTCCATCTTCGGTCTGCGCTGCAAGAGCTCATCATGAACGCGGTCGAGCATGGCTGTCTCGAACTTCGCTATCGGGACAAGATCGAGGCGATGGCGAAAGACCAGTATGACGAGCTGATTCAGCAACGCGCGCAGGATGCTCGATTCCGGGATCGCCGGGTCACCATTCGGGCCATCTACGACAAGCGGCAACAGGTGTTGACGTATCAGATTACAGACGAAGGGCAGGGGTTCAATTGGAAGCCGCGCGCGAATGCCGGGTTGGAGGCCTGCTCGACGGCCGATGCCAGCGGACGGGGTGTTTTTCTCGTGCGGTCGTTCTTCCCAGACCTTTCGTACAATGACCGTGGCAACGAGGTCACGCTCACGGTTCCCCTTGGGTGACGGGGCCTCAAGTCCGGTTGAAATGTTCCGATAGCGCTGAGTGATAACCTGGCAGGTGAAATCCTATGGATACGCCCCCTCCCTTTCATCCGGCTCTGCGGATCACGAAGGATCCGATGTATCTTCTGTTGCGTGAGGGTTGCATCACCGAGTTCAATGCCAAGAGGGCGGCGGGCGACCAGGTGGACTTATGCAATTGCGATTTGCGTAACCTCGATCTCCGGGGGTTGACTGTCGAAGGGCTTGATTTGAGCGGATGTTATTTGCGTCAAACCGATCTGCGCGGTCTGGATTTTCGACAGTCCAGGCTCGAAGGCGCCAGCATCAATGCCGCGAAGATTTCAGGGGCCTACTTCCCGGACGAACTGACTGCCGCCGAGATTGAGCTCTCGCTGCTTCACGGTACCCGCATGCGTTACCGCCAGGACAAATAGCTTCTCGGTCGATTCCCTTTCCATCGTTTCCTCGCCCGCTTGATCTATTCGTTAAAAGATTGCTTTTCAGGTAGAGGTTTGCATTGTAACTAATTGACAAGCATTGTTAATCTTAATATGTTATCGCCTGTAAATTATGGTGGTAGATTGCGTGACTCGAGGTGTCTGTGTCGTCTGTCGTGCGGGTAAATAGTGTGGTCATCACCGGAGCGTCAACCGGGATTGGAGCCGCTTGTGCCCTGCATCTGGATGCTATGGGGTTTCGGGTGTTTGCCGGGGTACGGAAGCAAGAGGACGGCGACGTACTGAAAGCGCGAGGGAGTCAGCGGCTGATGCCGGTGCTGCTGGATGTGACGGATGAGGTCTCGATCGCGCAGGCCGCTGCCCTGGTCAAGGCGGCTGTGGGTGACGCAGGAATAGCCGGGCTCGTCAATAATGCCGGTATCGCAGTCGCCGGCCCCTTGGAAGTGTTGCCGATTGCCGAGTTGAGGAAACAATTTGACGTGAACGTGATTGGAGCGGTTGCGGTCACGCAAGCCTTCTTGCCTCTCTTGCGCGAGGGGAGAGGCCGCATCGTGAATATGGGGTCGATTGCGGGGCGGGCGACCATGCCGTTTCTGGGACCCTATTCGATGTCAAAATTTGCGTTGGAGGCGATGACGACGGCGCTGCGCCTGGAGTTGGATTGCTGGGGGATCGAGGTGTCGATTGTCGAACCCGGCGCGATTGCGACGCCGATTTGGGAGAAATCGACCAAGGCCGCCGATCTGCTCCAGGCGACGATAGAACATGAAGCGTTGCCGCTCTATGCCGAACATCTCGCCTGCGTTCGCCGGGCGATCGACGAGGCAGCGAGGCGGGCGATTTCTGTCGCTGCCGTATCCCGAGCGGTGGAGCATGCCTTGACGGCCCGGCGCCCCAAGACCCATTACCTGGTCGGCTCCGATGCCAAGTTCCGCGCGCTCCTGACCCTGCTCCTGCCGCATCGCATGCAGGATGCGCTGCTTCGCTGGTTTTTGAAGTTTCCCTCTCGCCGTTGAAGACGCCCCTTCCTCAAGTCTCTTCTCTGGCGCGCCGATAGAGGAGAAGGCAGAAATAGCGCACCTTGCCTTGAGTAGAGGCTTGCGGTGCGACGCGATGGCGTTCTGAATAGGTGATGCATGGCTCTCTCGCAGACCGTGTTGATCGTCGACGACGATCCGTCAACGGTGTTGATCTGCCGTAAGGCGCTGATGTCGGAAGGCTTTCATGTGCTGGATGCCTCCGGCAGTGCCGAAGCCCTGAAGATTTGCGCCGAATATGCCGATGACATTCATCTGCTGCTGTTCGATCTTTTTCTGCCGCGCCCGGACTTTCGATTGGCCGATACGGAGAGCGACTTTCCCTGTGTCCATGGGCATCAGCTGCTCGTCCGCGTCGTGGAGATGCGCCCGGCCATTCGCGTCATCTGTATGTCGGCTGCGTCGCCTGCTGAGATTGCCGCGCAGGGGATGAAGCTCGGCACGATACCCTTCCGACTCGACAGGATCCCGTTTCTGTCGAAGCCTTTCGCGATGAAGGGCTTGCTGCACGTCGTGCAAGATACGATGGCGGGACCTCCCCTCATTCACGAGGAATGCGCCTAGCCGGATGATCGTGAAGCGTCCCTCGTGAAACGCATCTCGTTTTCGGATCGGAGCTGATGGCTGAACGCTGACGGCTGATAGCTTTCGTTGCGAGATACGAACGACGGACAAAGAAGAGAGGTTACCCGACGAGGTCCGGGTTGAGCCGGTTCAGAGGCTTAATCGAGAGGGCTTTGATTTCGTTGTAGATGATCGTCCGTCCTGCCTGGCGAAGGCGCGCGAAGATGCCTTCCACGATCACCTGGTCGCCTTCCCGGACTTCGACCTGCCCGAGGCTGATGACTTTCAGTGTGCCGGCTGAATCTTTCAATAAAAATCCGTAGGCAGGCTGGCCTTGCCGATTCGTCGCGAGCTGGACGTTGGTGACTTGGCCTGTGACGACCACTTCCTGGCGGTCGTATTGTTCCGGGTGGGAGAGGAGCTCGGTGATCTCCAACAGCCCGGATGCGTGAGCAGAGACCGGTAACGAGATGAGGGCGAATAGGGGAAGTACAAGGGTCAGGACGAGCGAAATCCGACGGAGTTGAAACGGTGGCTGGATACTCGATAATGTGGCCATGATGTAGACCTGTTATACCTTACCGGGCGCAAAGCGCAATCAGGCACGCTGTTCTACCACTTGTCGGAGGCTCTGCCAGTCGCGTCTTCCCCTCTCATGCTGTTGAGGATCTGGGCCTGCATTTCGCTCAATTCCTTTACGGCTGGCTCAGCCGGGCCATCCAGCGCACCTGCTTCAAGTTTCTGCCGCGGCGCAGTCCGCTTGAGTAATTCTTCATCCAAGGTTTCAATCGAGGTGTCCATGTCGTTGAGGATGGCGGTGAGCCGCTGCAGCCCAAATAGATTTCTGGTGATTTCTGAATGCATGGCATTGGAGCTGGCGCCGAAGACGAGCGACGTCCAGAATTTGACCTCGCTTTCCTCTGCCAGGTTGCCCCAGACCATCAAGGTGAGTTTGTCGATGAGCGCGGACTCGGTCTTTTCCAGCCCGTCGTAGGTCGAAAGCGACCGTTCGACTGGTTGCTCCGCGAGCACCGCGAAGGTTTCCCTCCACAAATCCAAGGGCACGGTCGTGGGGGCGAGGCCTGGCGCACTGATCTGTAACTTCGCCTGGAGCGCCTGTAGATATTGCGTGAGGTATTTGACTTTCCGCGCCGCCAGACTGCCGGCTGGGATGCCCCACACATGCCCGATTTCGTGGTCTTGCAGCGGCGCATAGATCGCGGTCTGTCGCTCACGCTCCGCCAGGTTGAGCCGTTTGCGATATTTCTCGGCCATGCGAAGTTGGGTTTGGTACTCGATGCTCAGCCGTTGCTGCTGATAGTCCTCGGCCGTGACTTCATTATCTTCCCACCGTTGTTCCAGCAGGCGGATGGCCGGCCTGGGCAGCACGGTTCTGGCGGAGGCTTCCAAGGCGTCGAGGGTTTCGGCGGAGAGGGCGAAACGCTCGGTCAGGAGGATCCGGGCGCGGTCGGCGAGGCCTTCGCGCAGGCGCAGGAGCCGCTGCAGCGATTCGCATTGCAGCCAGGTCCGTTCCCGCTTGAGTCGCACTTGCCGGCGGTATTGATCGCGCCGGTCCGTGACGGCTTTGATCGATTCTTTGGTCATGAGGCCGTGGATGCGCTTGGTGCCGGTGACGCAGCGGGGATCCGGCTGGTCTGCCACCATGTACAGAATTTCTTCGTCCGTTACGTCAAAGTGCTGGAGCAGGATCAGGCGCAGCATAATCCTGCCTTGCATCGGCATGGCGTCGATGACGGATCGGATCATGTCAGCGGTCAGGAGGGACGTGGGTGAAGCGATGGTGGTCATTTGGAGCCCCTATGCGGTGCCGGAATGGCGCGATTCCAGATAGAGGGCGACATATTCGCGAATCTCTTGAATGGTCCCGCTGACGAACATGTCCCGTGGGATTTCCACGCGTGTGAGGGTGGCAGGGTCGACCCCTCGTTCAACCGCGTAGTCTTCGTCGATGTATAGGCTCAACGATCCGTCGGGAAAGCGAATCGCGTAGAGTGCGTTATTATCAGCCATTGCAAGTGTCGAGGCGCCTGGTTCGTAAATATCCGCCCCTCAGCCTTTAGAGGTACCATATGGGCGATTCGGCTGTCAAAGCGGCGAATCCGCCGCAGAATGCTGAAACAGCCCGCCAGCTTCGTTCTCGCCTCGAACGCATCCTCAACGTACCCCGAGGGTACGCCTCCGGTGCATTCATCGGCTGCGGCCTCACTGGACGGCCTTTTTGAGCATCCTGCTGGGATGTCCCCCCTCTTGTCTAAGTGTAGGGGAGTTCTCTCAAAAAATACGGCCTTCGATCGCGAGACCGAAGGCCGTATCCGAGGTTTCTTCCCGACTGTGGCGTTAGCCGCCGAGCGTGTCGAGGGTTTCCTTGAGGGTCTTGCGAATGCAGGTGAAAATTGGCGTGTCGCGCAAGGTGTAACGTGAGCCTTCGGTTTCGCGGAGCGCCATCACGAGGTCCAGGAAGTCTTCCGGCTTATCGCTCTCAAACGCCACCACCCATTCCTGGTCGTCCAACCCGAACGAATAGGTCGTGTTCAGCTTCACCGAGGGGAAGCGATGGCCGACTTCGATATGCTCGTCCATCATGCCCTGCCGTGCTGCCTTGGTGAGAAGGAACCATTCGCGCGTCTTGAGGAACGGATAGACGAAAATATATTTGGCTTTTCCCGGCACGACGGTCAAACGCTTGCTCTCCTGGTTCTCGTGGGTATGGTGATCCACGTAGACCGAGCGTTTGGTGATCGCGAGATAGGAGTAGGGAGTGGTCAGATACTGGCCCAAGCCTGAGGCCAGGATTTTGGAGGTCATGTCCTGGAACAGTTCCAGCTCGTAGCTGATCCGCCAGAGCATGATGTCGCAATCGCCTCTGATCCCGATTGAGGAGTAGGCCACCACGAGCACTCGGCCTGCATATTCTTCGACCGCGTTCAGGAATTCCTGCTTGCCCTTGGTGCGTTCGCTTTCCGGGAGACGACGCCAGGCCGGGTCGATTTTATAGAAGGCGAAGTTCACATATTGACGTTTCGGCGCCGGGACTGGCGCTTGGGTTGCTGGGGTTTGTTCAGGGGTTGACATCGAGCTCCTCCGTATAACTTCTTGAAAAGGCACGCTAAGTAGCGGCTCGGTTGTTTATCACTTCGTCTTCGCCGTTGTCAACCGGCTGAAGAGCATTGGGGCCGTTCGTTGACAGGTGAAAAGTGATCTGGTACTGGCATGCCATGCAGTTTGCATCGGTCTATGGGTTGAAGAACATCGTGCGGTTCGGGAGCGTGGTTACGCTGAGTTGGCTCCTTCCTCTGTCGGCCCATGCCATCGACGTGCATCCTGCCGCGGAGCAGATTCAGGCCGCCCTCGATCAGGGGAAAGAGGCGGCGCAGAAGCGGAATCCTCCCGATACATTTTATGTTCGATTCGGCGCCACCGACGAACTCCATCCCAGCGGATTTTTGATCACGAAGCTCGGAGGCCTGTCGGTCATGGCGACGCATATGGCCCTTCGGGGGCTTCAGCCGAGCGAGGCCGAGGTGACGCAGGTGCTGGACGGTCAGACGATGTTGGTCAGTACCGTCATCTTCGGGAATGCGCCCAACTTTGCGGTGGATAGCTATATGGTGTTCGAGCAGGGAGGGAAAACCATCAAGCCCGTGACGGTCCGCTTCGATGGATTTGCCAACCGGAGCGCTGCCTGGCCCGAGAGCCCGCGATTCGTCGCGAAGGTGATTGCGTCATTCAACTATGCGGACTTCGACCCGAAGGCTCAGACGACGATCACGGTTTTTCCTGCGAACGGCGGAGAATCGAGCTTTACTGTAGACTTTTCCGCAATCCATTAGCGGGCTGCTGAAAAAGTCCGCCAGCTTCGTTCTCGCCTCGAAAGCATCCTCAACGTAGCCCTGAGGCTACGCCTCCGGTGCTTTCGTCGGTTGCGGCCTTGCTGGACAGACTTTTTGAGCAGCCCGCAGGAATGCTCTCCCGTTGGGCCACATGTGCGGATCATTGAAGTTCTCGTGAGCCAACACAGATCTTCCGAATCAGCTAAGGCGTTTATGGTTCAACGACTTGACGCAGAAATCATCGCGATCGGCACCGAGCTCTTGATTGGGGGCCGGTCCGATTCCAATTCCATTTTTCTGGCTGACGAACTCGGCAAGCTTGGGATCGCTGTTCGCTTCAAGTCGGTCGTCGGGGATGAGAAGCAGGACATTGTCACGGCCATTCACACAGCCGCGAAGCGGGCCCGGGTGATTATTATGACAGGCGGGCTTGGCCCGACGGTGGACGATTGCACGAGAGAGGCGGTGGCTGCCGCGACCGGGCACAGACTCGGTCGGCGCAAGGCCGCGTTGGAGGGGATGACCTCCCGACTCGCGCAATGGGGTCGCACCGCCAGCACTGCGCAGTTGCGCCAGGCCTTGATTCCCTCCGGCGCCACCGTTCTGAATAATCCGATCGGCTCTGCGCCGGGATTCTGTCTGACCTGGAAGAAGGCCTTGATCGTGTCTTTGCCTGGCGTGCCGAGGGAAATGGAAGCGATGATGCAGCAGGAAGTCCTGCCGTTGCTGCGCGCTGCTACTGCATCGTCCGGCCTGGTTCCGCGGGCTCCGATCGCTCGGCTGCTGTTTCATACGTTCGGCCTGGCGGAGGCGGACGTGGATGCCAAGTTGAAGGGACTCGTTCCGAAAGGCTCACCGGTCGATTTGGGGCTGCTTGTCTCGCCCTTGGCGGTGCTTGTTTCGCTGACGACGAAAGGGAATCAACCGGCTCGGGGGAAGCATCCTGATCTGCTGCAGAAGCTGGCAGACGGAGTCCGTTCACGGCTCAGCGAGTGGCTCTTTGCCGAGGGGCGCGACACGATGGAAGAGGTCGTCGGGCGGGAACTGGCGAAACGGGGGCTGACCATCGCGCTGGCGGAATCTTGTACTGGTGGCTTGATCGGCCATCGCCTCACTCAAGTAGCCGGCTCCTCCGCTTATCTGGACCGTGGCGTCGTCTGTTACAGCAATCGGGCGAAGACGGAGATGCTGGGTGTGCCAGCTGATCTCATTGCCAGGCAGGGAGCGGTGAGCCGGGAGGTCGCAGCGGCGATGGCCTGCGGCATTCGCGAGCGAGCCAAGGTGTCGGTAGGACTCAGCGTCACCGGCATTGCGGGGCCAGGTGGCGGGACCGAGACCAAGCCGGTCGGGCTGGTCTATATCGGGTTGGATGGGGGAGTCGGCCTGCCAATTACGAAAGAGTTTCGATTTCACGGCGATCGGAATGTTATCAAGCAGCGCTCGTCACAAGCAGCACTGGATCTCCTGCGCCGTTGGCTGCTGGATCGGGAGCGGACGTGATCCGTGCCTTCCTTGCCGTCGAACTGTCTCATGGTTTGCGGGCCGAACTGGCCACTCTCCAACAGGAATTGAAACGTCGAATTGAGCCGGAGCTGAAGCGAGGCACGCGCATCTCCTGGGCGCAGCCGGACTCGATCCATCTCACGCTCAAGTTCCTGGGCGACATGGATGAGCAGGTGATTGATCCGTTGCGGGTGGCGGTTGAACAGGCAATTGGCAGTCAGGTGGCTGTGATCGTGCCGCTTGAGCGGCTTGGCATGTTTCCTCGTCCGGACAGCCCTCGTGTATTGTGGGCCGGGCCATCGGAGCAGTGGGAAAATGGTTCCGATGCAAAACGAGTCGCGGAGATCCATAGCGCGATCGAGCAGGCTTGTGAAGGATTGAGCTTTCTTCGCGAGCCGAGACCCTTCAGCCCTCATCTGACCTTGGCCAGGATCAAGATGGGGGAGCGCCATGTTGGAACCGCGCTGGCCAAGAGCGGGTTGCTGGATCTGCCGTTGTCATTGGGCCAGCTGGCGGTGGACCGGGTGGTTTTGATGCAGAGTGAATTGAAGCCGACCGGCTCGGTCTATACGAAACTGTGGGACGTGAGGCTGCGGGGTTAATTGTCCGATACGGCAGTAGGCGACGGGTGGCTGATCTCATCGGATAGTCTTCGAAGGACAGCCGTCATATTCGCAAAGGTGCGATCCAGATTCGCCATCACCTCAGGCTCGTCTTCTCCCCAAGCCCAAAACGACAACATCAGCTGCTGGCCATCTTGCAGGGCCGTCGGCCCAGGCAGGGTCGTAAATCGAACCGACATGATCGTGGCGCCAATGGCACCCGATTCGAATGTCGGGTCGGTTTGTCTCAAGGCATGGGCTGTGGCATTGGTCAGCCAGCCGATCTGTGCCGGTGCTGTATTCAATGCCAGGTCACGGTAGAGAATCATCAGACGGCCGGAACATTGCAAACGCTGGGAGGATTGAGCGCTGGTGTTGGCCGCCGCGCCGCTAAAGGCAGAGTCATTGGACTCGAAGGCCGACGTGGGCCCATTGAGCCACTCCAGGAGCCGATAGAAGGTCTCGGTTGCAGGGTACGTGCTCCATGCCTGCATATCTTCAATCGACGACCGGATAAGTTCAGGGCTCGTGCGAAAATCGTAATACCGGTGGGTTGGATCTGATGCGCTGTCGGTCCAAGGGTGGGATCGGGGGTGTAAGGACTGAGGATCGCTATGCTCGTAAATCTTCATCGTCCATCACATGTCATGCATGCATCGGCCAGGGCTGAGACCTGTTCGGGGTCTGCTTTGCAGCATAACAAGAATGAGGCATTCTGTGTGGATGGCCTCTGTCCGGCCATGGGACTCGGCCCCTCTCAGGCGAGGGGCTGATCATTGCAAGGCATCGGGCGGTGTGCTGAGTAGTTTGGCAAAGCGACTCTTGTCGATCGATTTCTCGTAGGCTTCTTCTGGCGCAATCCATTTTTTATTCAAGAGCTCCTGAATGGCATCGTCCAGCGTCTGCATGCCGAGCGCTTTGCCCGTCTGCATGATCGATGCGATTTGAACCGTTTTTGAATCACGAATGAGGTTGGATACGGCCGCCGTACAGACCAGAATTTCGAGGGCTGCGCAGCGGCCCTTTTTGTCGATGCGCTTGAACAGATTTTGCGCAACGACAAGCCGGAGCGCCGTCGATAGGGTGTTCCGGATTTGCGCTTGCTCCCCATGCGGGAATACTTCGACGACCCGGTCGACCGTTTTGGCGGCGTTTTCTGTATGCAGTGTCCCGAACACGAGGTGCCCGGTTGCAGCCGCTTCCACGGCCAGCCGAATGGTTTCGAGGTCGCGCATTTCACCCACCAGGATGATGTCCGGATCTTCCCGCAAGGCGCCACGCAGGGCGGCCCCGAACGATTGCGTGTGGATGCCGACTTCCCGGTGGTTGACGATGCAGCCCTGGCTCTGGTGCACGAACTCGATGGGATCTTCGACGGTCAGGATATGGTCTTTCCTGTTTTTGTTGGCGTAGTCGATGATCGCCGCCAGGGTGGTGGATTTGCCGCTTCCTGTTGGGCCCGTGACCAGGACCAGGCCTTTTTTCAGCATGGCCGATCGGGTCAGGATCGGCGGCAGGCCTAATTCCTCGGCCGTCAGGACCTGATTGGGAATTTTTCTGAAGACGGCACCGCAGCCGTATTTTTGATTGAAGAGGTTGGCGCGGAATCTGGCGAAGCCGGAAATCTCATAGCCGAAGTCGACATCGCCGGTCAGCTCAAAATGCTCTTTTTTGGCGGGAGGCGTGATCTCGTAGAGCAGCAGCTTGAGTTCGTCCTGGACGAGCACTCCTTGCCCGGCCACTCGCTCCAACTCACCGTTGATCCGCATCACGGGCTGCTGGCCGGCGATCAGGTGCAAGTCGGACGCGCCGTGCTCCCCCATCATTCTAAAGAAATCGTCGATCTTGGCCATCTCGAGTCTCCTTCGGGGCGACTGTTCATCTGTGCCTGCCAAGTATAGAGCAGTATGGCGGGGTGGCAAGGAAAACCAGGAACGGTGGGGAACCGACTGCAACCTTATGGGATGAGTCGCTGGTTCTGTGGCGTTGTTGTTGGGCCGTACGGTTCGGCTTAGGCGAGGAGGGCTGTGTCAGTTCTGAGGCGGCTGTTCGCGCATGATGCGGCAGAAGAGCTCGGTCAACGTCGGATCGAAGGCTGTGCCTGCTTGCTGCTGGATCTGTTCCAGGGCTTCGGTGACAGGGAGGGCTGTTCGTTCCGGCTTTTCGGTGGTCAGGTCGTCGAACGCTTGGGCGATGCCGACAATGCGGGCGAGCAACGGCGTGCGTTCTTCTCCCAATCCAAAGGGGAAGCCTGTGCCGTCCCATCGTTCGTGATGGAGGGCGATGATCTGCACGGCATCGGCGGAGAGTCCCATCGCTCGGCCCATCCTCGCCCCGAGGTCGGGCCGGTGAGTCTGCCGGTCGATTTCCCCGCTCAGCGTGTGGCGGCCCGGGATGCTGATCAAATCGAGATCATGCACGAGTGCGCCAAGGGCGAGTGATTGTTGTTCGGCGAGGGGGAGGCTGAGCCGATTGGCCACCAGCGTCGAATAGAAACTGACGCGGCTTCCATGATTGAGGAGGTGACGGTCCTTGGCCTCTAAGAGGTCGGAGATCAGGGGGACCAGGGGTGAGGTCTCCTCGCTCTGCGAGGTGGAGAGGGATCCCTTGCGGTTTCTGGCTGTGTAGTCGGCGACGAGGGTTTCCCAGGCTTTCGTGCAGGCAGGCTCCGGGCCCCAGAGTGTCGCCGAGTTGATCAGGATCGGGCGTAATTGGTCGAGCCGTTGTTTCTTTTGCGCCGTTTGCAAGGAAATGGCCAATAACTCTGACGCATTGAACGGTTTCAAGAGGAAGCCGGCCGCTCCGTGTCTGATGCAGTCCATCGCGGTCTGGAGCGAGCCGTAGGCCGTGACCATGATGACTTCGATCTCCGCATGGGCGCGTTTGATGTCCGTCAAGAGGTCCGATCCGGAACGGTCTGGCAGTTTCAGGTCCAGCGTGACGAGGTCGACGCCGTGATCGTTGAGGACTGCCAGGGCTGCATGAGCATTCTCCGCAGTTAGGATGTGGAAGTCTTGTTTGAGGATCTGGGTGAGGGCCGCGCGGGGGGCTGCCTCATCGTCGATGATCAGGACCGTCGGTTTCTGGTTGGTGGTATCGGGCACGAGCGCTGAAGGCATGGTCCTATCTGTATCTCGATCCCTGTTGCCCGTCAAGGAAATCGCGTGAACATGCGGAGTTACCCCCTCTTTACCCCATATTATCCGGCGATTCTCTGCTAGGTTTCTCTCTCGTAATTTGGGTATAATCTCTTGATCTCTCCATACACAAGAGGAGCACCTATGGCTGAAAAAGACGATAAGAAGCGCGCGCTGGATCTGGCCCTGTCCCAAATTGAGAAACAATATGGGAAGGGGGCCATTATGAAGTTGGGGGGGGCCGATGCCCCGGTGGATATTCCGGCGATTTCGACCGGATCGCTCGGACTCGATATCGCCCTGGGCGTCGGCGGGCTTCCCCGCGGCCGGGTGATCGAGATTTTCGGTCCCGAGTCCTCGGGCAAGACGACATTGACTCTCCATGTCATTGCAGAAGCGCAGAAGGCCGGCGGCACCGCCGCCTTTATCGATGCGGAACATGCGCTGGATTTGGGCTATGCCAAGAAGTTGGGCGTGCAGGTGGATGATCTGCTCGTGTCGCAGCCTGATACGGGCGAGCAGGCGCTGGAAATTGCCGAGACGCTCGTCCGCAGCGGAGCGATCGATGTGATCGTGGTGGACTCGGTCGCAGCCCTCGTACCGAGAGCCGAGATTGAAGGCGAAATGGGCGATGCCCATATGGGGCTGCAAGCCAGGCTCATGTCGCAGGCGCTTCGCAAGTTGACGGCGGCGATTTCCAAGTCGCAGACGACCTTGGTGTTCATTAATCAAATCAGAATGAAGATCGGCGTAATGTTCGGCAATCCGGAGACGACCACAGGCGGCAACGCGCTCAAGTTCTATTCGTCTGTGCGGCTGGATATCCGGCGCATCGAGTCGATCAAGGATGGGCAAGAGGTGACCGGCAACCGCGTGCGCGTGAAGGTGGTGAAGAACAAGATGGCGCCTCCCTTCAAGCAGGCGGAGTTCGACATCCTGTTTGCGCAGGGGATTTCGAAAATGGGCGAGTTGGTCGATCTCGGGGTCGAGAAGAAAGTGGTGGAGAAGTCCGGGGCCTGGTATTCCTATCAAGGCGAGCGGCTCGGACAGGGACGCGACGCCGTGCGGGACTTTCTGTTGAGCAATCAGCCCCTGGCTCGTGAGATTGAAGGGAAGCTGCGCGACCTGGCTTGTTTGCCCGGGCGTACGGCTGAGAAGGCTGCTGCCGCGCCGGTGAAGGACGAGAAAAAGACTGAGGACAAGCGACCGCACAAGGTTGGCGCGTAACTGCTGACGAGCTGGCTGGTGAGTAGGCGCGTCACAGTTCAGGCGACACCGTCTCCCGATCAGTGGCTGCAGCTTGCGGTGCGGGCTCTGGCCCGCAGCGATCGCACGACGGCTCAGATCGAACGGTTGCTCGCGGCGAAGGGGGCCTCTCCCTCGGAGATCCGCGCCGCGATCACACGGCTGGCGTCGTTGAAATACCTCGACGATGCGGCCTTCGCGGCGCGGTGGGTCGAGCGGCGGCTTGCCCGCATGCCGATGGGCCGTGCGCGCCTGCAAGAAGAACTGCTCGCCACTGGTTGTCCTGAACAGATCGTGCAGACGGCGGTGCGGGCCGCCTATCGCAAGGTGAGCGAGCAGGACCTCGCGCAACAAGTGGTGGCGATGGCTGGACAGAGCAGTTTGGCTCAGACGCTTGGCCGATTGGCGAGATTGTTGAGTCAACGAGGTTTTGACGAAGACACGATTGACACAGTGATGGGGCCGCTGCTGCGAGAGGAAAGTTAGGGGACATGAAGAACAGCACTCAGGAGTTACGACAAGCCTTTATTCGATATTTCGAACAGCATGGCCATCAGGCCGTGCCCAGTTCCGCCTTGATTCCTCAAGCCGATCCCACGTTGCTCTTTACCAATGCCGGGATGAACCAGTTCAAGCGGGTCTTCCTCGGCGAGGAAACGCGCGCCTACAAGCGGGCGGTCACGGTGCAGAAATGTCTGCGCGCCGGGGGTAAGCACAACGATCTGGAAAATGTCGGCTATACCAGACGGCACCATACGTTCTTTGAAATGTTGGGGAACTTTTCCTTCGGCGACTACTTCAAGGAAGAGGCCATCCTGTTCGGCTGGGAGTTTCTGACTAAGACGGTCGGTCTCGACAAGGACCGGATGTGGGTCACGGTCTTTCGAGACGATGACGACGCGGAGCAGCTGTGGAAGAAGCTGGGTGTGTCGCCCTCACGCATCATGCGGTGCGGTGAGAAGGACAACTTCTGGCAGATGGGTGACACAGGCCCTTGTGGCCCCTGCTCGGAACTTCACTTTGACCAGGGACCGTCTGTGCCGGGCGATGATCGTCCGAACGGGGAGGGCGACCGCGTCATCGAGATTTGGAATCTCGTCTTCATGCAGTTCAATCGGGATGCGGCAGGCACGCTTCATCCTCTCCCCAAGCCCAGCATCGATACGGGCATGGGATTGGAACGGCTGGCGGCAGTGGCGCAGGGCGTCTACAGCAACTACGACAGTGACGTGTTCACGCCCCTGCTCAGCGCCGTGGCTGCCAGGGCGGGGATTCAGTATGGAGCGAAGGACCAGACCGACCGGTCGATGCGCGTGGTCGCAGACCATCTTCGCGCCATCACGTTCTTGATGGCCGATGGGGTCTTGCCTTCGAACGAGGGCCGCGGCTATGTGCTGCGCCGGATTCTGCGCCGGGCCGCGCGTCATGGCAGGCTGCTGGGCATCGTCGAGCCATTTCTCCACGAATTGACGGCAGCGGTTGTGGACCAGATGGGTCCGGTCTATTCAGAGGTTCGGGGAGCTGCTGCGACGATTGCCGAAGCGACGAGAGGCGAAGAAGAGCGATTCATCGCCACGCTGGAACAGGGCTTGCCGATTCTGAACGAGTTGATTGCGAAGGCCCGTGCGGCCGGACAGAAGGCCTTGACCGGCCCCGATGTGTTCAAGCTGTACGATACTTATGGATTCCCGATGGACTTGATGAGCGAGGCCTGCCGCGAGCAGGAGATGACGCTCGATGAGGCGGGGTTCGACCAGGCTATTGAGGAGCAGAGGACTCGCGCGCGCAAGACCGGCGGGTTTGAGCAGGAAACGGCTCGCCCGGCTATTGCGGAACTGGCTGGCCGTCTGGGGGTAACTAAGTTTGTCGGCTATGATCGGCTGGAGAGCGAGAGCCTCGTGCAGGCGATTCTCAAAGGCGATCGGCTGGTCAAGGAAGCCGCGGAAGGCGATGAGGTTGAATTGGTCCTGGATGTCACGCCCTTCTATGCGGAAGGCGGCGGACAGGTCGGAGACCAGGGCCTGCTGATGGGGCAGGACGGGCAGGTGGAGATCAAAGAAACCACGAGGCCTGTGCCGACTGTCATTCTGCATAAGGGGACCGTCACGAAAGGGCGGATTCGCGAGGGCGAGCAGCTGCGTCTGACCGTCAATGCCACCACGAGACAGGATGCGCAACGGAACCATACAGCCACCCACTTACTCCATGCAGCCTTGCGCGATTTGCTGGGCCCTCATGTGAAGCAGTACGGGTCGCTCGTCGGGCCGAATCGCTTGCGGTTCGACTTCGCCCATTTCAGACCCCTCTCCACCCGTGATATCGACGAGATCGAAACGGTCGTGAACAACGAGGTGCGGAGGAACGAGAAGGTCACGACCGAGGTGCTGAGCATTCAGGATGCGGTGGCCAAGGGGGCGCTGGCCTTCTTCGGCGATAAATACGGCGAGCAGGTGCGGGTGGTGACGGTCGAATCTTTCAGTAAAGAACTCTGCGGCGGTACGCACTGCCGGCAGACAGGGGACATCGGCCTGTTCAGAATTGAGTCAGAGACCGGTGTTGCAGCAGGCGTGCGCCGGATCGAGGCCCAGACCGGCCGTGGGGCGTTCGCCCAGATGAAGAAGTTGGAAACCGATGTCCGGGAACTGTCTGATCTGCTTAAGGTCGGCCAGTCCGAACTGGTGTCGAAGACTCGCAAGGTCCTGACGCAGCTGAAGGACAAGGAACGAGAGCTGGAAGAGCTGAAATTGAAAATGGCCAGCGGTTCCGCGGTCGAAGCTTCGGCCAGAACGATCGCCGGTGTATCGGTCCATGTGCAGCGGACCGACGGGTTGGATGTGAATGGCATGAGGGCCTTGGCCGATCAGTTGCGGGATAAATTGAAGAGCGGGGTTGTGGCTCTCGGAGCCGCCAACGACGGCAAGGTGTCGTTGCTGGTCATTGTCACGAAGGATCTGATTGCCAAGCTAAAGGCGGGCGATCTCATCAAAGAGATGGCGGTGGAAGTCGGCGGGACCGGCGGGGGCAGGCCCGAGATGGCGCAGGCAGGCGGGAAGGATCCGGCCGGCCTGGATACGGCGTTGGAAAAGGTCTTTGGGCTGGTCGAACGGACGTTGGGGCGGTAGACTGATGGAGGACGGCAAACGGGTTCTTGCGCTCGATTATGGCACCGTGCGGATCGGGGTGGCCCTGAGCGACGAGCTGGGCTGGACCGCTCAACCGCTGGAGACGCTCACTCGGCGCACATTGGATCGGGATATCGCCCATATTGCCGCTCTCGTTGCGACTTATGAGGTAAAGCAGGTTTTGTTGGGGTTTCCGCTGCAGTTGGATGGCCGCGAAGGGCCGGCGATCCAGGCGATGCGAGAATTCCAGGCCCGCTTAGAAGCGGGTGTGCCCGTGCCGGTTATTCTGTGGGACGAGCGGTTGACGACGAAGTCGGCGGAAGACCTGTTGATCGCAGCCGATGTCAGCCGGAAAAAGCGGAAGGGTGTGATCGATCGCATCGCCGCCTCGATTTTACTCCAGAGTTATCTGGCCAGCCTTGAGCCGGCGCCGAAGCAGAGGTCGGAAGGCTGGGCGGATGAAGATTCCGATACGGAAACGATGGAACCGCATGATGAACCGACGGATCATTTTCGGACTTCTACTGGTCGCAACGGTCGCTCTTGGCGTCGCCGTGCATCAGACGATTCGCTGGGCTGAAGGCCCGGCTGTTCCCACGCAGAAGCACCCCCCTTCGAAAGTCGTCCTCATCCCGGAAGGCGCGCCGTTTCAACAAGTGGCCGCGATGCTGGAACGCGAACGGTTGATCAAGAGCCGTTCTGTCTTTGTCATTTTAGCGAAGTCCCAATCTGCCGACCGGAAAGTTCACGCCGGTGAATATGAGCTCAATGCCGGCATGACCCCGGCGGAGATTCTCTCGAAGCTGCTCAGCGGCCAAGTGATGCTTCATCCCCTGACCATCCCTGAAGGGCTCACGCTCCTTCAAATTGCTAACCTGGTTTCGCAACAGGGCCTCACGGACCAGGCGGAGTTTCTCCGGCTGGCGAAGGATCGGGCCTTTATTGCGTCGCTGGGGATCAAGGCGGACACGCTGGAAGGCTATCTTTATCCCAATACCTATAGGTTCCCTCGCACCGTCAAGGCGCGCGAGGTGTTGACGACGATGGTCGAGCAGTTACGGCAGGTCGTCGGGCCGGACCTCCTCGTTCGGATGCAGGAACTCAAGATGACGATGCACGAAGTGTTGACCCTCGCTTCCGTCATCGAAAAGGAGACAGGCTCGGGAGGCGAGCGGCCGGAGATTGCTGCGGTGTTTCACAACCGGCTCAAGCAGCACATTCCGCTCCAGAGCGATCCGACCGTCATTTATGGCTTGCCGGCATTCGACGGAAATTTACACAAGCAAGACCTATCGAACCCCAGCCCCTACAATACCTATCGGGTCAAGGGCTTGCCGCCTGGACCGATCGCCAATCCGGGCATTCAAGCGATTCGCGCGACCCTCTATCCGTCCGATTCGCGTGCCTTATATTTCGTGTCGAAGAACGATGGCACGCATCAGTTCTCGAAAACGCTCGTCGAGCACAATCAGGCCGTGGAGAAGTATCAGAAGCGGCCGTTCAGAAAAGTTTCCTCCCCGCGCCTATAGCCGAATGCTGCAGAAATTCTTTCCAGCAACCGTGAACCGTAAAACATAAAACGTCGGACTGCCGAATACGCTTCCTCTGAAACCTTTCACGTCTCACGGATGGCTGGACGGCCTTTTTGAGCATCCGGCAAAGGGCTTGCCATCAGGGAAGTCCCCCATCCTTCGCGAACCATTTATCCTGCCTCCGCGCTTTCCTCTTCATCTCTGATCCAGGACTTGTTATAAGGGTGGCATGATGACAACACAGGACTGGAACGTGCCGACGCTATTGGACCACACTGTGCTGCGCCCTGACGCGACAAAGGCCGATGTGCTTCGGCTGTGCCTGGAGGCGAAAGAGTTCGGCTTCGTTGTGATCTTTGTGCCGCCTTGTTATATCGATGAGGCGGTTGCGGCTGTGGCTGGCACGAATATTCGCGTTGGGATTCCAGTCGGATTCCCGTTGGGAGGCCATACGACGGCGACGAAGGTTGCGGAGGCTATTGAAGGCGTTGCCCGCGGAGCCAAGGTGCTCGACATGGTGATTAACGTGAGCCGGCTTAAATCTGGCGACTACGACCTGGTCAGGACCGACATGGCCGAGGTCGTGCAGGCGACTCAAGGGGTCGAGCATAAAGTGATCCTGGAGACCTGCTGTCTGACGCGCGAGGAAAAGATCACAGCCTGTCGTTTGGCGGTGGAGGCGGGGATGGACTATGTCAAGACCTCGACAGGGTTTGCCGCGTCCGGCGCCACGGTTGAGGATGTGAGGCTGATGAAAGAGACGGTGGCAGGCCGGGCCAAGGTGAAGGCCTCCGGAGGAATCAGAGACTGGAAGACCACGTTGGCCATGCTGGAGGCAGGCGCGGATCGGATCGGCACCAGCGCGAGTCTGGCGATTATGGCCGAATGGTCTGCCGCAAAGCGGAAAGGGTGAGCCTCGTGCAGGCTTCTGGTATAGTGCGACGATGATTAATCGTGTGATTGTGCTGGTGATCGATGGATTGGGCGTCGGGGCTCTGCCCGATGCGGCGGACTACGGCGATGCCGGAACTCATACCCTATCCCATCTGGCTGATGCGGTCGGGGGGCTCCACCTTCCCACGCTTGAAGCCCTCGGGCTTGGCCATATCACGGCAATCAAGGGTGTGCGGGTGATGGGGCAGCCGGAAGGCTCGTTCGGGCGCCTCGGATTTCTCTCCAAGGGCGTGGATTCCATGGTCGGCTATTGGGAAATAGCCGGCTTGCAGACGGACATGGCCGGGCCTCTCTACCCTGACGGATTTCCTCCCGAGCTGGTTGCGATTCTTGAACAGACATTCGGCCGGAAGATTCTCGGCAATCGCCGCGCCTCCGGCGTCGCCATGTTGCGCGAGTATGAATCAGAGCATCTCTCGTCCGGTTCATTGATCGTGTGGACTGATGGACGACGCACCTGCCATGTGGCGGCGCATGAAAATGCCATCCGCCAGGACGAGTTCTTTCAGCGTTGCCGGGACGCGAGGAAATTACTGAAGGATCGCTGGGGAATTTGGCGCGTTTCAGCCCATCCTCTTACGGGGGATGCCGGGGCGGTGCAGTTTGCCTCACGTTCGCGTGAGTTCGTGATCGAGCCGCCGGGCCAGACGATGATCGATGTGCTGAACCAGGCCGGTCAGATCGTGATCGGAGCGGGGAAAGTCGGCGATCTCTTTAGCGGCCGCGGCTTCACTCGGTCCATTCCGGTCGGGCCTTGGACGGCGCTGTTTACAGAAGTCACGGGGATGTTGAAGAAGGCGCCCCGCGGATTGATTGTTGCCGGACTCAATGTGCTGGAGCCGGATGCGGCACATTCGGCGGCAGCCCTCCACGATTTCGATCGCAGGCTTCCCGAGTTGCTGGAACAACTGCGCCCTGGCGATCTGCTGGTCCTGACGGGCGATCATGGGCGGGACCTCATGAAGGCGGATCAGGTGCCCACGAGGGAATATGTGCCTCTCTTGGCTACAGGCCCGAAGCTGGCGCAGGGGGTCAATCTCGGCATCAGGGCCTCTGCCGCCGATCTGGGCCATACCATCGTAGAAGCTCTGCAGGGGGATCAGCTTCCGGTCGGGGAAAGCTTTTTGAACGCGCTTCGCGCAGGATGAGCTGAAAGCTCGGTGTGGATCGAATGACGGTTGACGATTGACGGATCTTTGCTATGCCTTTCGAATTACGCCTGAAAGAACTCCAGCTCGAACTGCCTCAGCCGCCTAAACCATTGGCGACCTATGTGCCGGCGGTCCTGGCCGGAAACCTCTTGTTTCTATCCGGCGTTCTTCCCATGCGTGACGGGCAGTTGGTCTTTTCCGGTAAGCTTGGACGGGATCTGACGGTCGAGCAGGGAGTGGAGGCGTCCAAGCTGTCGCTTTTGAATGCCTTGGCGATCGTCAAGCAGGAACTCGGGACGTTGGACCGTATCACGCGCGTGGTGAAAGTTGTCGGGCATGTGGCGTCGGCGGAAGGGTTCGTGCAGCAGCCTCAAGTGCTCAACGGGGCCTCAGATCTCCTGGTCGCTATCTTTGGCGAGGCAGGCCGTCATGCTCGTGTGGCGGTGGGCGCGGCTGAGTTGCCTCGCGGTGCGGCGGTCGAAATCGAAGTGATTTTCTCCGTCTCCTGATCCTTCGTGTAAACCCCTTTGAATCCTCGGCTGGCGCGGGCTCGCTGGCTTGACTCTCGAAAAAACCGCTTGTTATAGTTCGATCGAATCTTCGATTACGCGGTATCTTGGTGGTCCCTTCTCGCGCCGCGCGCAGGATGATCGTGCCTCTTTCTTGCCTGACAGGAGCCTACTCATGAAGATGTTTCTTGCTGGCGTGAGTGCGATGACGTTGTGGGCCAGTGTGAGCGTTGCCGCCTTTGCGGCGGCTCCGTCCTCGCTCGAACTGTATCCGTCAACGGCGGTTCCCGGCGCGACCCTGTCGATCGGCGGGAAGGGGCTGGGCTCATTCCAATCTGTGCAAAACAATCGCGTCACCGTCGGCGGGTTTCCCGCGTTGATTCAGCGATGGGAATCAGACCTGATCGAGGTGAAGGTACCCTTCCAGGCCCAGTCCGGTCCCGTTGAAGTGATGGCAGGAAAAAGGAAATTGTCTGCTGGGACATTAATAATCATGCAGCCGACGATTACCGCAGTGACGCCGGCAGAAATTGAACCGGGCCATACGGTGCAGATTACCGGTGCGCATTTCGGCAACACGGCAGGTCCACGCGATCCGAATACGATGTTCGGGGTCAATGACGTGACGATCGGAGGCGTAGTCGTCAGGCCGCGCCGCTGGAAAGACGACATCATCGAAGTCGATGTTCCCACGAATGCTGCCTCGGGCGATGTGGTGGTTCGATTGGCCTCGTCCGATCCCTTGCCGGACGGGTCCTGTTGCGCGCCGGTCCAGTATAAAGTGAGCAATGCGGTTCCACTGAAGCTGATTCCGAGCATCCGTGTCGATCCTGTGAGCGGACCGATCGGGACGAAGGTCGTCTTTTTCGGGCAGGGTTTTGGCGCAACGAAGGGGGCTGGTGACAAGGTCACGTTCGGCGGGCATCCCGCCACCATCGCTCAATGGTCCGATAGTGCGATCGTCGTCCATCTCCCGATGGATGCCGAGACCGGAGCAATTGCTCTGACTGTGCAGGGGCGTGAACGGACGGTCGGGACCTTTATGGTTCACGTGCCGAAAGTGAGCGCCTTGACCCCTCCGGCCGCCCCGATCGGCACGCTGCTCAGAATCAGCGGCGAACATTTCGGATTCTATTCGGAAAGCGGTTCGACCCCCTACGCCTTTACCGATTTTAATATCGGAGAGAATCGCGTCGATATCGGCGGGGTTCGCGCCGTCATCTATCGCTGGCAGGACGATCGCATCGATGTGTGGGTGCCGTTTAGCGCCAAGAGCGGGCCGGTCGTGATTTCTCGCGGAGCCACGAAGCCGAATCCCGACGGTTCGTGCTGTGCGACGAAGGAAATTCTCAAAACTGACGCGGGAGTCTTTACGCTGGTGACGCCGAAGATCGACTCCTACAGCCCGAAGTCCGGCGGACTCGATGAGCTGATCACGATCAAGGGGTCCGGGTTCGGCTCGTTTCTCAAGACCGCCGAGCATGCCTACTTGGGCCTTAACCAGGGGGCCTACAAGCGGCGGGAAGACATCGAGTTGGGCGAGAACGTATCGCGGACGGAGGTCCTGTTCAGCAACGTCGCGGCGCAGGTCATGTCCTGGACCGATACGGAGATCGTCGTGCGGGTGCCCCACAGAAATCTCTACGGGTTGGGGAAGCGCAACGAGTTCTTCAATGAGCTGGCCACAGGCCCGCTCATCGTGCGGCGCGGCTCCTGGGATGTCCAGCCGGACGGGACCTGCTGCACGATGAAGAAATGGCTGACCTTGGAGGCTGGCTCCTTCACCATCGAAGCTAAGGGTATGCCAGATCCAGGCTACTTCAATAACAACCGCCCGGACGCCGATACTAACCAGTGAGACAGGGATTGCCAGGATGTCTTGCGGTGCTGTTGGCGGCGTTGTGGTGTTCGTCTCCCTCCTGGGCTGCTGACGCGGCTCTGACGGTTACTCCACAAGCGAGCCATACAGAAGCCCTCTTGATGGGGCTCTATTTTCGCACACCTCAGCTAGGCTGGGCTGTCGGATCAGGCGGCGCCATTGTGAAGACGGTCGATGGAGGGAAGAAGTGGCAGAAGGTCGTCAGCGGCACTACCGCAACCCTTTCTGGCGTTTTCTTTCTCGATGAGAAGCAGGGCTGGGCCATCGGAGCCAACGGGACGATTCGCCGGAGCCAGGATGGGGGCCAGACCTGGCAGCAGCAATTCGTCGATACCCAGGTGCCCTTCTACGGTCTGTCGTTCGTCTCGCCCAGCGAGGGTTGGGTGGTCGGCGGCAACGGCACCATTCTCCATACGAAGAATGGCGGAGCCCATTGGGCTGATCAAGCGAGTAAAACCAGTGCCGCTCTCTACGCCGTGCAGTTTCTTACCGCGCAACATGGGACGGCGGTTGGGGCAGTCGGGACCGTTTTGATGACGAATGATGGCGGGATGACCTGGACCCCGCAAGAGACCCAGGGGGCCGTGACCCTGTTCGATGTCTATTTCTCCGATGCCTCGACGGGTTGGGTTGTCGGCAATGCCGGCGCCATTTTCCAAACGACCGATGGCGGCGATCACTGGATCGATCGTACGCTGCCCTGTAATCGTACCTGCACAAAGCTCACAGACCTCTTGCGGGTGCGCTTTACTGATCCTCAGAGCGGATGGATTGTGGGGGAGCGCGGTATGGTCTACCGGACTATAGATAGCGGCTTTACTTGGACTGAGCAGGGGGCTGTCGCGACTGTGTCGCTATTCGGTCTGTCGTTCCCTGATGGGACACAGGGTTGGGCGAGCGGAGAAAAAGGTACGATTGTTCGCCTGAGCCCCAGCCATTAACGCTAGTTCTTCCCCAGCTCATCGAGTCGCGATTGCAGAATGCTGAGCGCGGCGATCGCGGCGGTCTCGGCTCGTAAGATGCGTGGCCCGAGGGTGAGAGGGAGGAAGCCCTGCTCCTGTGCTACTCGCTGTTCCTCTTCCGCCCAGCCCCCTTCCGGTCCCACCAATACAATAATCGGCTGCTGATGGTCTTGCGGTAAGGGTATGGTGGCGAGCGACGGCCCGCTGGATCGTTCCGTGAGGATGGCCTTCAGAGGCGCCGAGGCATAGAGTCGACAGATCTGCGCCAGGTCGAGCGGGTCCGCGATGGTGGGGATCGTCCACCGTTCGGACTGCTGCGCTGCGTCTCGCGCAATGCGTTCCCATCGGGACCGTTGATGTTCAAGCCGTTCCGGGTTGAGCTTGATGACGCTGTGCGCGCAGTGAAGGGGCACGAGGGTCTCGACGCCCAGCTCTGTCGCCTTTTGCATGACCCAGTCCATCTTGTCGCCTTTGATCAAGGCCTGTCCCAGCACAATCGGCGAGGTGCTGCGCGCCGGCTCGGCCTGCTGGTCGAGGATACGGCTGTCGATGGCCTGTGCGGTGACCTGGGTAACTTCCACGCGATAGCGGGTGCCGCATCCGTCGTTCAGGGTGAGGACTGTGCCTTGGTGCAAGCGGAGGCTGTCGCGAAGATGATGGAGCAGGTCACCGGTGATGCGGATCGTGGGGGGCGTGACGGAGTCGGGGGAGACGAAGAACGTAGACATAGTGGGGTGCCGGGGCGATGGCTCGCTATTCGAAGTGGGCCTTCATCTTGTCGAAGAAGCCGTCGCCGCCTTCATCCATCGTCATGCCGCTCTCTTTGGCGAATTCTGTGAGCAATTCTTTCTGACGGGCGTTCAGTTTGGTGGGGATCTGAATTTTGATGACGAATAATTGGTCGCCGGTGCTCTGGCTCTTGAGGCTGGGAATGCCCAGGCCCTTGAGTCTCAGGATCTTATCCTGCTGCGTGCCAGCAGGAATCTTGATGACGGTATTGCCTTTCAGCGTGGGGACTTCGATTTTGCCTCCGAGCACGGCTGTGACGAAATTGACCGGGACGTCACAGAGGATGTCGTGCCCTTGGCGCTGAAAGACGGGGTGTGGTTTGACGGTGATCGCCACATAGAGGTCGCCTGGCGGGCCCGCATTGACTCCGTGTTCCCCTTCGTTGGAGAGACGCAGGCGCATGCCTGATTCGATGCCGGCCGGGATGTGGACGGCGATGGTTCGTTCCCGGTACGTGCGTTGACGGCCCTGGCAGGCGCCGCAGGGCTCTGTGACGATCCGTCCCGCTCCCTCGCATTGGCCGCAGGGACGGCTGATGCTGAAGAAGCCCTGCTGGAATCGCATCTGGCCGGCCCCTTTGCAGCTAGGGCAGGTCTTGATCGCGGCGGCGCTTTTGGCGCCGGATCCTTTACAGTCAGGACAGACTTCCCAGCGCGGGATTTTCAGCTTGGCATCTTTCCCGTAGACGGATTCTTCAAAGGTCAGCTCCAGGTTGTACTGAAGATCGTTCCCTCGCTCCGCCCGGTTACCGCCTCGCTGGCCCCCGAAAAAATCTTCGAAGATGTCGTTGAAGGCGTCGCCGAAGCCGCCGCCACCGCCGAATCCCTCAGATCCGGGCCCCTGCTGGCCGCCCGCGTGGCCGAACATGTCATAGCGTTTGCGCTTTTCCTGATCGCTCAGTGTCTCGTAGGCTTCGTTGACCTCTTTGAATTTTTCTTCCGATACTTTTTTCTGCGCCTCTCCCGTCTGGAGATCGGGATGGTGCTGGCGGGCCATCTTGCGATAGGCCTTCTTGAGCTCGTCGTCGGAGGCGGTTCGTTCGACGCCTAAGGTTTCGTAGTAATCGCGCTTGGACACGGATGCCATCTCTCTGGGTGATAGTGCAGCAAGACCGAGCCCCGCATATTGACGAAGCTCGGTCTTGCTGACGGTATTCTAGCTTACTTTTTCTCTTTGTCTACTTCTTCGAATTCTGCGTCGACGACCTTTTCGTCCGTCTTGGTCTCGCCCGCTCCGTCTCCCGCGCTGGCGCCGGCGCCCGGCGCAGCCGAGGCGGAGGCCGCCTTGTACATTTCCTCCGCCAGCTTGTGGGAGGCGGTGGTCAAGGCCTGGGTGGCAGACTCGATCGCGTCCGGGTCCGTGCCTTCCATCGCTTTCTTCAGCGCGGCCACGGCTTCCTCGACTTTGGTCTTGTCTTCCGCGGCGATCTTGTCGCCGTGCTCGCTCAGGTTCTTTTCCGTCTGGTAGATCAGCGTGTCGGCCTGGTTTTTTGCCTCGGCGGTTTTCCGCCGCTTCTTATCTTCGTCCGTATGGGCCTGGGCATCCTTCACCAGCTTCTCGACTTCTTCCTTGCTCAAGCCGCCGGACGCCGTGATCTTGATGGACTGTTCCTTTTGCGTGGCCAAGTCTTTGGCCGAGACATGGACGATGCCGTTGGCATCGATGTCGAACGTCACTTCGACTTGTGGCATCCCGCGCGGGGCAGGAGGCAAACCGACCAGGTCGAACTGGCCGAGGAGCTTGTTGTCGTTCGCCATCTCGCGTTCGCCCTGGAACACGCGAATGGTCACCGCCGTTTGATTGTCGGCCGCCGTCGAAAAGACCTGGCTCTTCTTCGTCGGGACGGTCGTGTTCCGCTCGATCAACTTTGTGAAGACACCGCCGAGGGTTTCGATGCCCAGCGAGAGCGGCGTCACGTCGAGGAGCAGCACGTCCTTCACTTCGCCCTTGAGCACGCCGCCTTGAATGCCGGCGCCGATCGCCACCACTTCGTCGGGGTTCACACCCCGGTGCGGTTCTTTGCCGAAGAATTCTTTGACGGCCTGAATGACTTTCGGCATACGGGTCATGCCGCCGACGAGGACGACTTCATTGATGTCGCGCGCGGAGACTCCGGCGTCGGAGAGCGCCTTCTTGCAGGGCTCGATCGACCGTTTGATCAGGTCATCGACTAACTGCTCCAGCTTCGCGCGGGTCAGCTTGATGACCAGGTGCTTGGGTCCGCTGGCATCGGCAGTGATGAAGGGCAGATTGATCTCGGTGTCCTGGGACGAGGAGAGTTCGATCTTGGCCCGCTCCGCCGCTTCCTTCAGACGCTGGAGCGCCATCCGATCCTTGCGGAGATCGATGCCTTGGTCCTTCTTGAATTCATCGACCAACCAGTCCATGACGCGCTGGTCGAAGTCGTCGCCGCCGAGATAGGTATCGCCGTTGGTCGACTTGACTTCGAACACGCCGTCGCCGATCTCCAGGATGGAGACGTCGAAGGTGCCGCCGCCCAAATCGTAGACGGCAACCCGCTCGTCCTTCTTCTTGTCCAGGCCGTAGGCGAGGGCCGCGGCGGTCGGTTCGTTGATGATCCGGAGGACGGTCAAGCCTGCGACCTGGCCTGCATCTTTGGTGGCCTGACGCTGGCTGTCGTCGAAATAGGCCGGGACGGTGATGACCGCTTCGGTGACTTTTTCTCCGAGATAGTCTTCCGCGGTCTGCCGCATCTTTTGCAGAATCATGGCGGAGATTTCCGGCGGGCTGTAGCGCTTGCCGCGCAACTCGACGTAGGCATCGCCGTTGTCGCCGTCGACCACTTTGTAGGGCAGCCGCTTGGCTGCGTCGGTTACTTGCTGGCTGCGGAACTTGCGGCCCATGAGGCGCTTCACAGAGAAAATGGTGTTCTCCGGATTCGTAATCGCCTGGCGCTTTGCAATCTGCCCGACGAGGCGTTCGCCTTTTTCGGTGATAGCGACGACGGACGGGGTGGTGCGGGCTCCTTCTGCGTTGGCGATCACAATCGGTTCACCGCCGCTCATGATAGAAACGCAGGAGTTCGTGGTTCCAAGATCGATGCCGATCACTTTACCCATGTGGCTACTCCTTCCTAGCTATATCTGTCTGTGATGATGTGTGTACGATGAATTGATTGTGTCGTCTACTCTCGGTCAGCTGTCAGCCCGGCCCGTCGATACGCTCACCATGGCGGCCCGCAAGATACGGTCGTGCAGGAGATAGCCCCGTTGAAACTCGTCTACCACATGCTGCTCCGGCACCCTTTCGGACTGAACGGAGGTGACGGACTGATGCGTCGCGGGATCGAAGGGTTTGCCGACCGTTTCGATGGGCGTGACATAAAATCTCGTCAAGGCTCCCGTCAACTGTTTGAGGGTGAGCTCTACGCCTTGCATGAGCACCTCGTTGCTTCCGCCTTCTCGTGAGGCCTTGATGGCCCGTTCGAGATTGTCGACGACCGGCAGGAGTTCCTTTAGCAATTGCTCATTGCCGAACCGGATCTGGTCCCGCTGGTCCTTCTGGGTCAATCGCTTATAGTTGTCGAATTCGGCGGCGAGCCGAAGGTATTTGTCGTTCAAACCCTTCGCCTCTTCAGCCTTGGCCGCGAGAGCCTGTTGAAGCTCTGCGACTGATCCTGCTTCTTCTGGGGCTTGCGAGGAATTGTCCAAGTTGTCGATTGTATTCGTGTTCTGTTGCTCTTCAGCCATGAAATACTCCTCTGTCCGTGTGGAGATAGCCACAGGCCTCATGAAGTCAACGGGGCCAGAAAAATTAATTACTTGCGTTGTGGCGGTGGCTTTTAGACTTGCATGGTAGAGGGGAGGGTGCCCTGAGCGCGGCGGTAGAGGAGTTCCAGACCTTCTAAGGTCAGGAGAGGCTCGATCTTTTGGATCGATGTCGCTTCGGAAGCCAGGATGGAGCTGAGCCCTCCTGTGCCGATGACGTAGGTGCTGCGACCCAGTTCCTGTTCCATGCGCCGGACGACGGTATCGACTAGCCCCGCATAGCCGAATAAGAGCCCCGATTGAATGCTGCTGGCTGTGTCTGTGCCGATGACGGTCTTGGGACGGATCAATTCCACTTTGGCGAGTTTGGCCGCTCTGGTGAAGAGGGCCTCCGCCGAGATGCCCAGGCCGGGAGCGATGACGCCTCCGAGGTACTGGCCCTCTGCTGTGATGGCGCAAAAGGTAGTCGCGGTGCCGAAGTCGACGACGATGAGGTCGCGGCGATATTTATGGTACGCGGCCGCTGCATTGACCAGCCGGTCGCTGCCGATTTCTTTTGGATTGTCGTAACGGATGGTGAGTCCTGTATCTGTGTCCGAGGTCACGACCAAGGGGCGCAGATGGAAATATTGCTCGAGCATCTGTTCGACGGTTCCGGTCAGGGCCGGGACGACGCTGGAGATGATGGCGCCGGTCAGCCGTTGCGCGGAGATTCCTGCCGCCGTGAGGAGGTTGGCGAAGAGAATGCCGTATTCGTCAGACGTTTTCTTCACGTCCGTGGCGATGCGCCAATGGGCCGCCAGGGTGCGGTCATCATAGACGCCCCAGACAATGTTGGTGTTGCCGATATCGACGACGAGAAGCATGGCCTATTGTACGTCTCGAGTAAGTGATTTGGCCAGTGGTCTGCTAGGTTCGCACGTGGATAATGTCAGCGACTCGTAAGTGAACGATCTCCGGCGCTTTGGAGCCTGGTTGGGGCTCATCCGGTTTCACCATCAGGGCTCCATCCTGGCCGATGCCTTCGGCTCGCCCCAGGCACTGGTCTCCATTGGCCAAGGTGGCCTTCACGTTCTGTCCGATGGTGGAGCAGCGCTGGTGATAGGCCAACGACAGCCGACTGGTTCCGTGAGCGGCCAATTCATCGATGCATTGTTCGAGTTCGAGGAGGAGTTGGGCGAGTAGCCGGTTGCGGTCAACAGTTCGTTGTTGTTCATGCCAGATCGAGGTGGCAGATTCGCGGAGCTCCTCCGGCCAGTCTTCTTGTGCGACGTTGACGTTGAGGCCGATCCCGATAATCTGGAATGGGATTGAGCCTGCAGCGGAACCGCTTTCACAGAGAATCCCGCCGACCTTTCGCTCCGAGATCAGGAGATCGTTGGGCCATTTCACGGAGACATGGAGAGACGAAACCGCCTCGATGGCTTCTGCTGCTGCCAGCGCCGAGACGAGCGGCAGCCAGGAGAGCCATTCCGTGAGGCCCTCAGCTGGACGTTTCATCCGGAGAATGGCGGAGCAGTAGAGGTTGGCGCCAGCCGGTGAAAACCAGGTTCTGGCTAAGCGCCCCCGTCCGGCGGTCTGGCTGTCTGCGACGACGACCGTGCCATGTTCCACGTCTGCCTGTGCGAGGCGAGAGGCCTCCCGGTTCGTCGAGGGGAGGCTGTCGAACAGTTCGATGCGACGCCCTAGCCATGAGGTGGCCAATGTGCTCTGGATTGTGTCTCTCGAGAGGGGAGGTGAGGACTGCACTCGTTATTTCGCCTTGCGAAGCCGGCGCGGTGGTTCGAGCACTAGGCTCATCGTCGCGGCGGGAGCCGAATGGGTGAGGGCGCCGATGGAGATGCGGTCCGGCCCTGCTGTCGCCATCGCCCGCACATTGCTCAACGTGATGCCGCCTGACACTTCCACGAGCGCATGGCCTTTGATCAACTTGACGGCTTGACGGACCATGGTTGGGGTCATGTTATCCAGCAGGATGATATCGACTTGCTCTGTTAGGGCTTGTTTCACTTCCGCCAAGGATTCCACTTCTACAATCACCGTCATGCCGCGGGGCGCTCTGGCGTTGGCCTTGCGGCAAGCTGTTTTGATGGGCCTGGCTGTTCGGCGCAGGAGCGCCAGATGATTGTCCTTGATGAGGATGCCGTCGCTCAGGGACGGACGATGATTCGTGCCTCCGCCGAGGAGGACCGCCCATTTCTGAAGGGCTCGCAAGCCGGGAGTCGTTTTTCTCGTATCCAGGATGGTGACGGGGTATCCGTGAACGGCATCGCAGAACTGGCTCGTCAAGGTGGCGATCCCGGAGAGGTGTTGAAGAAAGTTCAGGGCGACTCGTTCCGCCGTGAGGATGGATCGTCCATCGCCTTCGATCTGGAGGAGACAGTCTCCATCCTGCGCCAGGTCCCCATCTTGGCGGTGGATGGAGAGGATGAGAGATGGATCGATGGCGCGAAACACATGAATGGCCGCGGCGAGTCCTGCGACCACCAGCGATTGCTGCGCAACGATGCGCGCGCGAGCCGGAACGGGAGCAGGAAAGAGGACGGCGGTTGTAACGTCGCCGTGCGGGAGGTCTTCCTGGAGCGCCAGCCTAACGGCGCGGCCTATGTCGGCAACCGGAGCCTTGATCATCGGTTAGGTCCCCAGCATGGCGCGCAACTGTTCCTCGCTGTTGGCGAGCATGCTTTGATCAAGGCGTAGGCTTGCCAATCGATCCTGGTGATCGGTAATGACTTCCGGCGGGGCCTTGGCGGTAAATTCCTGATTGCGCAGTTTTCCTTCCAGCCGCTCCATTTCCTTCGTCTGCTCCGATTGCTGCTTGAGCAGGCGATCCAGCGCTTTATTGAGATCCACGTCGCCCACCACCATGACACCGACTGATAAGCCTTCTCTGATCAATCGGAGCATGAACTCGGTTTGCCAGGTTCCTGACGGGGTCAGTTCGACCGTGCCTCGTCCGAGATGGGCGAGATAGGGTTTGAGCTGGTCCAGGTGAGCCTGCTTCTGCGGCTCGTCGTGCGAGACGTAGAAGGTGATCGGTTGTCCCGGCGGATAGTTCAAGAGGACGCGGGAGGAGCGTACCAGGCCGATGGTCTGTTCCAGCAGCGTAAACCGATGGTCCATGTCCGGCGCCATCCAGGCTGCTTCGTGGGTGGGATAGCGTTGCACCACGATGCTCTCGCCCTGGCGGGGGAGGGTCTGCCAGATTTCTTCTGTGAGAAACGGCATGAAGGGATGCAGGAGCCGCATCGTGGTTTCCAGCGTATCGACCAGGGTCTGTCTGGTGCCAGGCGCATCGGGGCTGGCAGAATTTTGGAGTGTGGGCTTGATCAGTTCGAGGTACCAGTCGCAGTACTCGTGCCAGATGAACTGGTACAGAGCATTGGCGGCTCGGTCGAATCGATAGGCTTCCAGTTCTGTGGTGACGACCTGGATCGTGTGATTGAGGCGACTCAAAATCCAGCGGTCCGGGAAGCTGCGTTCTGCTGGTGCATTCACCGTGCGAGGCCCGTCCAGATTCATGAGGCTGAACCTGGTCGCATTCCAAATCTTGTTGGCGAAGTTGCGATAACCTTCGATCCGTTCCTCCGCGAGTTTGATGTCGCGGCCAGGCGAGGCCATCGCGGCCAGGGTGAAGCGGAGCGCGTCGGTGCCGAACTGTTCCATCACATGGAGCGGATCGATCACGTTGCCCTTCGATTTGCTCATCTTCTGCCCTTCGGCATCCCGCACGAGAGCATGGATATAGACGTCCCGGAAGGGCACCTCGCCCATGAACTTCAATCCCATCATGATCATGCGGGCGACCCAGAAGAAGAGAATATCGAGGCCGGTCACGAGGGTGGAGGTCGGGTAGTAGGTTTTGAGATCAGCCGTCTGCTCCGGCCATCCCAAGGTCGAGAAGGGCCAGAGGGCTGAGGAGAACCAGGTATCGAGAACGTCCGGATCGCGGATGAAGTCATGACCCTTGCAGGTTGGACAAGTCGTGGGAGCGGTCTTCCCAACGATCGGTGTGGCCCCTTGGAGGATCGTGAGTCGTGGCGTGGCCATGGCTGAGTCAGTCGAGGTGGCACCCTCAACGATCAAGTCCTTGTTGCAACTGCGGCAATACCAGGCGGGGATTTGATGGCCCCACCAGATTTGGCGTGAGATACACCAGTCTTTGATCTCCCTCATCCAGCCGAGATAGTTGTTCGTCCAGCCTTCCGGAATGATGCGGATGCGTCCGTCCACCACGGCCTGGATGGCCGGTTCTGCCAGCGGTTTGATCTTCACGAACCATTGAGGCGAGAGGCAGGGCTCGACCACCGTCTTGCAGCGGTAGCATTTGCCGATGGCCATTTTGTGGTCGTCGACTTTCGTGAGGAGCTCGCGATCTTTTAGGAGTTGCTCGATCTTGGTCCGTGCCTTGAGGGCGGGCAGGGTGGCGATGGCCTCGATGACGGCTGGTTCGACTCCGGCTGCTGTGAGTCCCTCGCGATCGAGCAGGGCCTGGTGATCAAAGATGGGCAGCCGGGGCAAACCATGTCGTTCTCCCGCTTCAAAGTCATTGAAGTCGTGCGCCGGGGTGATCTTCACGGCGCCTGTGCCGAACTCGCGGTCGACGAGGATCGCATCGCCCACGATTGGAATGGTGCGGTTGGTGAGGGGGAGGCGGACCCGCTGCCCGATCAATTTATTGTAGCGGGGATCTTCCGGATGGACTGCCACAGCCATGTCGCCGAGCATCGTTTCCGGTCTGGTGGTGGCGACGGTGAGGCGAACGGTCGGATCCTGCTCCAGTGGATATTCAATCGAATAGAGCTTCCCTTTGATGTCTTCGTGCTCGACTTCGATGTCGGAGAGGGCCGTCAGGCAGCGGGGGCACCAGTTGATCAGCCGCTCACCCCGATAGATCAGGCCTTCTTCATGTAAGCGGACGAAGACTTCGAGGACTGCCTTCGAGAGGCCTTCGTCCATCGTGAAACGAAGCCGGTCCCAGTCGCAGGATTCTCCCAGTCGTTTTTGTTGACGGATGATGGTATCGCCGGAGGTGGCCTTCCATTGCCAGATCCGCTCGATGAACCGTTCTCGTCCCAAAGATTCCCGCGAAGCCCCTTCTGCCATGAGCTGCTTTTCCACGACGTTTTGCGTGGCAATACCGGCATGGTCGGTGCCTGGCAGCCAGAGCACATTGCGGCCCTGCATCCTCCGCCAGCGCACCAGGATGTCCTGTATCGAGTGGTTCAGCGCATGGCCGACGTGGAGCGAGCCTGTGACGTTGGGAGGTGGAATGACAATGCTGTAGGGCTGGCCCGGATGGGTCGGCGAGGCGTGAAAATAGCCTTTCTGGGTCCAGACTTCATACCAGCGCGCTTCAACGGCCTTGGGATCGTAGCTTTTGTCGAGTTGGGGTGTGCTCATTCAGTGGTGGTGTCCTAGTCGTCTGTGGAGAAATGATATCGACGTGGAGAGTTTCGATCGTTCGTCTAGGTGGCTCAGGTGGAATGCTGTTCAAAGGATGCTCAAAAAGGCCGTCCAGCAAGGCCGCAGCGAGTGAAGGTCCGAGGCGTACCTTTCCGGGTACGTTGAGGGCCTGAACGATGCGAGAACGCCGCTGGCGGTCTTTTCCAGCATCCTGCTGGACTTGCGGCACATCTTAGCATGCGGCTGATGCCCTCTCAAGGAAAGATGGGGCCACAGATAGCTTGAGGGGTGTGGTGGCGTGTGCTATACAGACTCGCACAGGGCGAGGGCGAAAGGTTCGCTCCGCTTCCACTTTTTACGATTTGGAGAGACTATGGCCACAGGGCGTGAAAAAGACCGGAAGACCAGAAAGAAGCATTTGAAGAACATGGCGCGAGTGAAGGCCTTGGCGACAGCCAAACGGGGTAAGAAGACCAAGAAGGGGTAGGACCGAGCAGGGCGAGGCCTTACGCGGCAGCGGTGAGGCGCGTGAGCTCTGCTTTGATCTGTGCTTCAGCCAAGCCAGGCACCAGCCGCTGAACAGCCTCTTCGATCTGCTCGCGGGCTGCCGCGCGAACGAGCTCTTCGACCATCCCCGTTGTCTGTTTGGCGGCAGTTCGCTGGATCTCTTCCTTGACGAGTTCCTCGATCGATCCGAGTTGTTCTCGAACCATATCGGGCAGCGTGGCGCGAAGGGCGGCGGTCTGTTCAGCGACGAATTGCTCGAGGCGCGCCTGGATCAGGGGACCGGCGATGTCGGCCAGGCTGCGCTGGATGATGGGGTCGAGAAGGGCCATTTTCTGTTCAAGCGCTTTCGGCAACGCCTGGAGGAGCAACGGTTCAAGCGCCAATGTCAGCCGTTCTTCCGAGAGGGAGGCGCCGGTTTGTGTGCGGACTTCTGCTTCCACGGCTTTGGCCACGAGGGCTGCCAGGTCTTTGCCCACCATCTGCGGGAGCAGTTCGGTAATCTTTTTTTCCGTTCGCTCTGACATGGACTGGAGAAGCTGGCTGAAGAGGCCTTTCATCATGTCTTCCGGTTCGATTGCGGCGGAGGCTGAAGTCATGGTCACAGGGGTGTCTTTCGGTTGAGGGTGGGGTGCGAGCGCCTGGTCCTCTTTTTCCCCGGTTGGGCGGTCATCGTGATCTGCGTCAGCCTCTGAGTCCGTCGCCTGTGAGACCGGCGGCCAGGAGCGGGGTTTCTTTTTCGCTCCGTTCGTTTTGGCGGTCTGCTGCTCTTTCAAATCCTTGATGACGGCGATGAGGTGTTCGGGCTGAAAGGGCTTTGTGAGCGATGCCTTGACCCCCAGCGAACGTAAGTGAACTTCATCCACATGGTCCGAGGGGCTGATCAGAGAGACGATGTCGGTTTCCGCCAGGTGGTCGAGTTTGTAGACTTCTTTGCAGAACCCCGTGAAGGTCATCTGGTCCAAATGATAGTCTGCGATGATGAGATGGGGACTCATCGTGCGTGCCGCCTCCAGGGCGGTCGGGCCATCCTGAAACCCCAAGATCTCGCACCCTTCCGAGGTCGAGAGCTGTTCGACCATGCGGCGGACGGCGGGGCTGCTGTCGATAATAAAGATGGTGGAAGACACAGGATTCTCCAATGATATTAGTGATATTGACGCTAGCAGCGGGTATATTCTTTGTCAAGAAAACGCAGGATCTATGCGGGTGGCTGCTTCGGAATGCTGAGTGGACCGCTCATCGAGTGGGAGAGGACTCGTAGGACCAATGACAACGCCAATCCAGGTCATATTTTTCGACGCGGCTGAAACCCTGTTTCACGTGAACGGTTCGGTGGCGGATATTTACCTTCAGCATGCGATTCAGCATGGGTTCAAGCAGACTCCCGATTCGCAGGCATTGATTGCCCAAGCCTTTCAGCGCGCCTTTCGCGACGCGTCTCCGCCGATTTTTGCCGTCACAGACCCGCTTAAGTTGAAGCAATGCGAGCGGCTCTGGTGGTTCGACATCGTCCATAACGTATTTTACCGCGTCGGGATGTTCGCGCGGTTCGATGAATTCTTCGAGCAGGTCTTTCAGGTGTTTGAAGATCCCCGCTCCTGGACCCTGTTTCCTGAAACCCATGCCGTGCTGACCAGGCTGCGTGAAGAGGGCTTTGAATTGGGGATCGTTTCCAACTTCGACACCAGACTCTTTTCGGTGATCCGGGGCCTCGGCATCGACCGGCTCTTCGATACGGTGACGATTGCCAGCCTTTCCATGTGTGCCAAGCCAGCCTCAAAGATTTTCGAAATGGCCCTGGAAAAACATGCGATCGATCCCTGCGAAGCGATGCATGTCGGAGACAGTCTCAGAGACGATGTGGAGGGGGCGACGAAGGCGGGTTTGACTGGTGTGTTGCTGGATCGAACAGGGCGCGCTCCGGCGACGGGCGGCCATGTGATTAGGACGTTAGACGAACTCCTGCCCCTGGTCATGGCCTCAAAACAGTAACGGAACCAGATCCTTCGCGCGGCCCTGCAACGAGAGGTCAACCAGGTTCGACTGTTGAGTGCTCTCAAGATTGATCTCGATAACTAGTGCGCCTCCCTCCTTCGCGACAGACGCGAATCCTGCTGCCGGATAGACCACTCCAGACGTGCCGATCATCAGTAAGAGATCGCAGGATCGCAACGCCTCATCGCAGCGCCGCAGATCTTCCTCCAGGAGTGACTCCCCGAACCAGACGATATGAGGCCGAAGCAGCTCACCGCATTGAAGGCAAGTCGGCAGGATGGAGAGAGGGACCTCGCGGTTGTCCGAGACCATGCCACAGCCGGTACAGCGCACCTTCCAGATGTTGCCATGAATTTCCGAGAGGTGCTGCGATCCTGCGGCAGGGTGGAGCCCATCCACATTTTGTGTAATGAGCCAGAATGTCTCTGGCCTGCGACGTTCAAGTTCTGCCAGCGCGAGGTGGGCAGGGTTCGGCTGTTTCGTGGCAATCAATTCCCGCCGCCAGTTGTACCATTCCCAGACTAATCGCGGGTCCCGTGCAAAGGCCTCCGGGGTTGCGAGATCTTCTGCTCGGTAGTTGCGCCATAAGCCCTCTGTCCCGCGAAAGGTCGGTACGCCGCTGTCGGCTGAGATCCCCGCACCGGTCAGGATCGTGATGGCTCGTGCGGCGGCAATGTGCGAACGTGCTTCGAGAAGGCTCATGGTGGGTTATTTTACCCTAGTTCAGCGGCCTGCTATAGTAGTCCACTTGATAGAGGAGCCTTGCCATGAAAAATGTCTTGATGGTCGGTGCCGGGTCGGTCGGTGGATTCTTCGGGGCGCACCTGGCGAAGAATAATCCCAATGTGTCCTTCTTGCTGAGACCCAAGACGCTTGCAGCCGTGAAACAGAACGGCTTGACGATCCGCAGCGCCAAGGGCTCTTTCACCGTCCATCCAATAGCTGCTTCAGACCCGCGAGAGCTTCCGAAGCCGGACCTGATCATCCTCTCCGTCAAAGCCTATGACCTGGACGAGGTGTTGAATCAACTCGAGCCGGTCCTGACCAATCAGACCGTCATCCTGACCCTCCAGAACGGGGTCGATACGGAAGACCGCATCGTGGCGCGCCTGCAACGGGATTGCGTTGTCGGTGGCGTGGCCTTTATCTATTCCAAGATCGCCTCGCCCGGCGTCATCGATCACTATAAGAAGGGGGCTGTGGCCATCGGAGAGATGATGGGGCATCAGAGCCCTCGTTTGCTCGCCATTGCGGATTTGTTCAAGCAGGCGGGAATTCCCTGTCAGCTCACGGAGGATGTGCGGAAAAGTAAATGGGAGAAGATGTGCTGGAACTGCGTCTTCAACCCGCTCACGGTCATTGTCGATGACAAAGTGGCGAAGACGCTGGAACATCCGGAGATGCTTCGTGTTATCCATCAGATTGTCGAGGAAGTCTCAGCCGTCGCAGCCTCGGTCAAGGTGCCTCTGTCGCCTGATATGGCAGAGAAGGTCGTGCGCTGGACTCAGGAGATTCGCGATATCCATACCTCCATGTACGATGATTGGAAGGCGGGCCGTCGGACCGAGATCGATTACTTGAACGGGTACATTGTGCAAAAGGGGCGTGAGCTTGGCATTCCAACACCGGTCAATGAGGCGCTAACAGCCATGATCAAGACGATTACGGAAAAGGAAAAGACCGGCCCTGGTATCGTAAGGATCGACGGGGCGGTGGTCCAGCCAGTTTCATTGGATCGCGCGGCGATTGCAGCCTTGCCGGCGGAGCACCAGCTCGATATTTCGACGGTAATGCCCAATATGAAGGGCAAAGGGATTCGCCTGAAAGCCTTGCTGGATCTGCCGGCCCTGGCCATCAAGGCCGATCATGTCACGGTCCATTCGGGAGACGGAAAATATTCAGCCTGTCTGACCCTCGCGCAGGCTTTAGAGTGGGGGATTCTGCTCTACGAAGTGGATGGAGAGGCTCTGCCTGAGTCAAAAGGCGGACCCTATCGATTGGTAACTCCTGGCCTGGGAGATCTCTGCGCCAATGTGAAGGGGGTCGCGAGGATCGAGGTCACGATCGGAACCGGCACAGATACGAGACCATCGGTCAGGACGAATTGTTAGCCCTCGCGAGACAGGCGGGACGGGCGAGAAGGGCGAGACACTCGGAATCAGGGCTTGCGTGTCGCGCATTCCGTGCTATGGAGGGCGTTGACAAGTCATTGAACCGGCGCAAGAATCACCTCCAGTCTGCTCAAGTGAAGCAATGGACCCGCAAAGGGTGATGTCGTGTCGCCAAAAATACGAGAGCTCGTTGACGACCTTGAAGCGTGCCGTTGAGGAGTCAAAGTCATGAAAGATACTGCACGATACGCAAAGATTGTCGAGTGGTCAGAGGAAGACCAGTGCTTTGTCGGCAGTTGTCCTGGTCTGATTGACGGCGGGTGCCACGGCGCTGACGAAAAGGCTGTCTTTGAGCAGCTGTGCCAAGCCGTAGAGGAAGCCATTGCGCTCTACCGCCAGGATGGAAAGGCTCTTCCCCCACCAACGTCTGGTCGCGATTTCGCGAACAAGATGCAGAATGTCGCGTAGCCGAGCGAGAGGAGCGTAGTCTGAAGGCTGAAGGTCGGGAGATGAAGCTCCGAACACTTCAGCCTTTCGACCACCTCACCTGTCCCACTTTTTCGCAAGTCTCGCGCGTGAAGGCTTTTGACCCGACACAACAATCACAGAGAGATTTGCGAGCTAATCTCACGTAGTATGCGGGTCGGCATGCTAATAGTTTGACACAGAGGAGAGCCGTATGAGCGAAGATGAGGAGCTTGAGTTTGACTCGCCACTTGAGGAAGAGGTGGATGCCATCGGGACTCCATCCGAGAAAAGAAGGATTTATACAGAACTCGGTGATCCTGAGATTGAGTCACTGCACGGGAAATTCAAGCGCGATAAGCTCATCGTCCAACCTGACTTTCAGCGTCAATTCGTTTGGGATTCAACGAAAGCCAGCAGGTTGATTGAATCAGCTCTACTCGGTATCCCCATTCCGGTTATCTATATCTCTCAGCAACCGGACAACAAAGAGTACGTAATTGACGGGCAGCAGCGTCTTACCTCATTTTTCTCGTTCATTGACGGTAAATTCCCCGACGGAACGGATTTTAAATTGACCGGCCTAAAGGTATTTCGTGAGTTGAATGGGAAGAGGTACGGTGCGCTTGACGACAGTCTTCAAGACGTAATTCGATATTTTAAGGTTCGAACAATTACCTTCAAGAAAGAATCAGATGAGGAGTTGAAGTTCGAGATCTTCGAACGACTCAACACTGGATCGGTGTCGCTGAATGATCAAGAGCTGCGTAACTGTATCTACCGTGGCAGGTTCAATGTTTTGCTTAAAGAGCTGTCGCGCGATGCGGATTTTATGTTCCTGTTGGGCTTGGCGAAGCCAGACAAAAGAATGAAGGACATGGAGCTCGTTCTCCGATTCGCGGCTTTCCATCACGCAACTTATTTGAACTACAAGTCGCCCATGAAGAATTTCCTCAATGTGGAAGCGGGGAAGTATCGCGAAATTGGGCAAGATGAAGAGAATCAACTGCGTTCGGCATTCAAGAATGCTTGCCATATTATTCGATCCATGTTCGGCAAGACGGCGTTCAAGCGATTTCACAAGGGCTCAGAGAAGAACCCTGGAGGCCATTGGGAGCCGAAGAAGTTCAACGCGTCTCTCTATGACATTCTCATGTACACGTTCGCCCGCGAAGATAAGAACGTGGTTTTTCAGAACCTCGATGCAATTAGAGAAGCCCTGATATTCCTTATGACCGACAATCAGGATTTTATCGACTCTATTGAGCTATCGACTAGTTCGCTTCAAGCGATAACCAAACGTTTCGATATTTGGCGAATTGCGCTTCAAGATGTTGTTGGGGTTGGGCGGAAAGAGCCTCGATGCTTCTCGGCTCAGCTGAAGGAGTCTCTGTTTAAGGCAAATAGCGCGTGCTCAATCTGCAATCAAAAGATTTTGGAAGTCGATGATTCGGCGATCGACCACATTAAACAGTATTGGACAGGCGGCAAGACCATTCCTGAAAACGCCCGCCTAACGCATCGCTACTGTAATTGGGCACGATCTAGGAAAGATTGAGAGTGCCGATGGTCATTGCTCGACCCTGCATTGCGCTAGCGCTGCGGTAAAGCCATCTGCTTGAGCCGTGTCCCTATTCCCTTCCCAGGCTAGGCTGGCGGAGATTTGGGGATCGACATGGTTTGGGGTAGAATAGTCGCACTGGCGCTGGGTAGTTTGCGGTGGAATGGCATGGAGGACTCACATGGCCAAGATAGTGGACAGGCTCGCGGCGGAGATTCATGGTCTGCCAGATGTAGAGAAGTTGCAGTTGGTGGATACAATCCTGGCCGATATGGACAGGCCGGACCCGGAGATCGACCGGGTATGGGCGGAGGAGGCGCGCAAGCGCTGGGCGGCTTATAAAACAGGCCAGGCTCCAACGGTGCCTTATGAAACCGTTATGGCCAAGCATCGCCGATCGTGAAGCTACGCTTTCTTCTCTTGGCCCAGCGGGAGCTCGATGACGCGGTGGCTTGGTACAACGAGCAGGCGGCAGGGTCAGGACAGGAGTTTCTTGACGAATTGGACCGGGCAGCTCGGCGGGCCGTGGCTTTCCCGATGTCGTGCCCTGAGATAGAGCCTGGCCTGCGTCGTTGCCTGTTGGCCCGTTTTCCATACGGGATAATTTACGGTGTCGATCGAGAAACGATCATTGTCGTAGCCGTGGCGCACCTACATCGTGAGCCTGGTTATTGGATGGGGCGTATTTAATTGTGTGGTTCGCTCGTTGTTGACTCTGCACTGCGTCAACGCTGAGAAGGATCGTTTATCTAAAGACCCGAATCGCTTTCCACCGCTCCGATCTGTAACGCCACAAGAGTAACGCCATTCTGACCGTCCAATCCGCGATCATCGCGCTCCAGACATAGAGCACATCCAGCGCAAGCCAGGGGCCAGCGATGATGGCGAGGGGCACGCGGACTCCCCACATGCCGATGGTCGTGGCCAGCATGATGAATCTGGTGTCGCCCGCTCCGCGCAGCGACCCTGCCAGGACCATGGTGAGGGCGAGTGGCACTTGGAGCACGGCGACGATGCGCAGAAATACGGTCCCGAGTTCGACGACCGCTTCGTCATGGGTAAAGGCGCGAAGCAGGATGTAAGGAAAGAAGAAGAACAAGACGCCCATCGAGGCCATCGCGATGCTGGCCAGACGGTTCGCCTCCCAGTTTTCGAGTTTCGCCCGCACATATTTTCCCGCGCCGATACTCTGTCCCACCATCGTGGCAGCCGCAATGGCAAAACCATATCCAGGCAGGAACGAGAGGGACTCGATCGAGAGGCCGACTTGATGGGCTGCGTAGGTCACGGTTCCGTAGAGCAGAACGATCTTGGTGTAAATGATGATGCCTGCTTGTTGAAAGATCCGTTCTCCGGAAACCGGTGCGCCGATCTGCCAGGTGGAGCGCATGAGATCGCGGCGTATCGCGAGCGACTTCTTGAAGACTTTTCGATTGACCCAGAGGAGATAGAGGACGCCGGTTCCTTCTGCGAGTCCTGTGGCCACAGCTGCTCCCGTGAGGCCCCAGGCTGGGAAACCCCAGAGCCCGTAGACCAGCGGATAGGCGATCGTCAGGTAGAGGAGATTCACTGCGATCAAGGCATACATCGGCGTTTTGGTGTCGCCGGTTCCTTGCATCATCGAGGAGAGCACTTGAAGGAAAATGGTGCAGGGAATGACCAGGAAGATGAGGTTCGAGTAGGGCAGGGCCAAGGCGATGACGTCCTGCTCCGCGCCTAAGAGTTCCATGGTGAGACGATTGAGGGACAGTCCGAGGATCACGAGGGCGCAGGAGACGAGGGCGGCCAATCCAAGGAGATGGGTGGCTGCTTCTCCGACGTCTTTGGTGCGGCGGGCTCCCCAGAGTTGGGCGATAAGGACGTTGGCGCCCACCGACAAGCCGGAGACGAGCGTAGTGGACATGAAGGCCAGCAATTGGCCGAGTCCGACTGCGGCAATGGAGGTCGCGCCAAGCCCGCCCACGAGGAAGACGGCGGCGATGCCTTCGGTCCGTTGGAGTAGGCTACTGACCGTAACTGGCAGGGCAAGGGTCAGGACGGATTTTCTGATTTGGGCGATGCGGGATGCCATGTGTGGCCATCCTAGCAGGCTGCTGCCAAAGGCCGCCAGCATAAGAAGACCGTCACTCGTGAATCGTGAAGCGTATCTCGTTGGGGATGAGAGCGTATGGCTAATGGCTTATAGTTGGTAGCACAGACAGCCCCTCTTCATTCCGGACCATAGGCTATTCGCTATACGCCATATGCTCTTTTCTTTGAACGAGCGACGCTTCACGTACGACGAACGACGAGCTGGCCTTGTTGAACATTCTGCCTGCTGGACAAATGAGGGGCTGTCCGATTAGGGTCATGTACGATGAATGAACTGAACGATCCCGTACCAACTGCTCTTCCGAAGGCTCCGCGCCTCTCCAAGTCGAAATTTCTATCTGGTCTGCAATGTCACAAGCGCCTATACCTTGAAATCCATCAGCCCTTTCTTGCGACCAAGCCGGACGCGGCGACGCAGGCGATGTTCGAGATGGGGACAGAAGTCGGGGAGCTGGCCAGGAGTCGCTTTGCGGGCGGTGTCCTGGTGACTGCCGGTTATCGCCAGACCGAGGCGGCGCTGGCGCAGACGGCGGCCTTGATCGAGGATCTTTCGGTGCCGGCGATTTTCGAAGCGGCCTTCTTGCACGGCGGAGTGCTGATTCGCGCGGATGTGCTGGAGCGGGTGCCGTCCGCGGAGGGAGAGCCTGGAGGCTGGCGTTTGATCGAGGTCAAGTCTTCCACCAGGGTCAAAGACATCCATCTTGAAGATCTCGCGGTGCAAAGCGAGGTGATTCAAGGGGCGGGACTGACGCTGGTCTCAGTGGGCCTCATGCATATCAACACCTCGTATCTCTATCGCGAGGGGGCCGTCGATCTGACAGAACTGTTTGCGATCCAAGATCTATCCGAGGCTGTGGCGCAGCGCAGGGCTGAAGTGCCGGGGCGGTTGGCCGAGATGTCCAGCATGTTGCTTCAGGCGCAAGCTCCCGCCATCGAGCCGGACCGGCATTGCCATACTCCCTATGATTGCCCCTTCTGGGACCATTGCACCAAAGACAAGCCGGATCGGTGGATTCATTACTTGCCTGGCGCGAAACAGATCGTCGGTCAGTTGACCGAGCAGGGAGTAACGACGATTGACGAGATCCCGGCTGGCACGAAGCTCTCGCCGGTGCAGCGCCGTGTGAAGGAGAATGTCGAGTGGACCTCCGCGAAGCTCGGCGCGATGTTGAAGGCCGTCCAGTATCCGGTGCATCACCTCGACTTTGAAACGGTCATGCTGGCTGTGCCACGATTTTCTGAGACGAGACCCTATCAGGCCCTTCCAGTTCAATGGTCGAATCATATTGAGCAGGTTACCGGTGAGCTGTCTCACGAGGAGTTTTTGCACAAGGATGTGGGAGATCCCAGGAGGGTGCTGGCTGAATCCTTACTGGAATCTCTGGGGGAGAAGGGGAGTATCTGTGTCTATTCGCCCTACGAGCGGTCCGTTCTGGAGCAGCTGGCTGTCGCGATTCCCTCATTGAAGCCGGCGTTGCAGCGCATCATTGCCAGGCTTTGGGATCTCTTTCCGATCATACGAGACCATTATTATCATCCAGATTTCGGCGGATCCTATTCCATCAAGTCGGTGTTGCCTGCCATGGTGCCCTCGCTCGCTTATGACGATTTGGCGATCAAAGAGGGAGGCCATGCAGCCAGTCAATATTACCGGATGGTCTTTGTCGAAACGGATTGGGTCGAGCGGGCTTCGATTGAAGAGGCCTTGTTGCGCTATTGCGAGCGGGATACCTTGGCGATGGTCGAGCTCAGGCGAGCGTTGCAGGGAAAAGCGCAGAAGCAGGAAGACTGAGGGGCTGACCGCCGACCTCGATTAGAAGGCCGACGGCACGAGCAAGCTTGGTTTGGCGGAGAGGGTGGGGATCGAACCCACGGTCCCGTTGCCAGGACAGCAGTTTTCGAGACTGCCCGATTCGGCCACTCTCGCACCTCTCCGCATGGTAGAACTCGTCGAACGTCAGGGTAGGATTGGGACTGTGTCGTGTGCGTGATCGACAGTGAGGCGAGCTTATCGCGCCGGGAGTATTTTTTCAATCGATTTCCTGTCTGAATCAGGCGGAGGGATCGGTTGAGGGTGTAACGTATGCCAAACGCCGGTCCATCTGAAGCCCTGCCGCTGCCATTTTATCCCGTGGGAGCGCTCCTGGATGCGCAAGGGGAAGACCGTTGCCGCTTGGACGCAACGACTATCGTGCTGTGGGGTGTGATTCTCGACGGACCTCAGGACTGTCAGGACCGATGCCGCCGTTCTCTTTCCGATGAGGAGAGCGCGCGAGCCGATCGGTTTATCCGTGACGAAGACCGGCAACGTTACATCTTTGCGCATGGTTGCCTCAGACTATTGTTGGGCCGCTGCCTGAACGTTGAGCCTGGTGCTGTGACGTTTCAATTGGGCCCGTCTGGCAAGCCAGTGCTCTGTCACACGACACATGGGAGCGATCTCTCGTTCAACCTCTCTCATGCCCATGGCCGGGCGCTCATTGCCATCGCACAGGGACGGGAGGTGGGAGTGGATCTGGAGCGAATCCGTCCGGATATCGCGGTGGAGAAACTCTCCACCCGATATTTTTCGCCAGGCGAACAGACCATGATTATGCAATCGGCTCAGGAAGAGCGCCCGGCGCGGTTCTTTCGCTATTGGGTCGCGAAGGAGGCTGTGCTTAAGGCGCAGGGTGTCGGACTCCGGTCGCTGAGCCAGTGCGAGGTTCTCCTGGCAGCGGATGGAGCAGGCGCAGAGGTGCTGGCTCCGGCTGACTCGCTTCGTCGGGACAGTTGGACGATTCGTTTTCTCTCCTGCGGAGAGGGTTGGGATGGGGCTGTGGCGGCGCAGGGGAAGGACTGGACCGCGCGTGGCGGCTTGGTGCGATAGGGCGGACTATTGCGGAGGGGACGGCTTTGTCGTTGGCGGCGCCTCGCGCAGCTCTCTGAAGAATTTCTGCAAGAGGGCCTGACTCTCCTGTTCCAGTACCCCGCCTGTTACGGAAACCCGATGGTTTAGTTTCGGCTCCGATGATAAATCGAACACCGAGCCGCAGGCGCCGGCTTTCGGATCCCTGGCCCCAAAGACGATTCTGGGAATTCTCGCCAGGATAATCGCTCCGATACACATGGTACAGGGTTCGAGGGTCACGTAGAGCGTCGTGTCGAGCAATCGCCAACTGCCCAGTGCGGTTGCGGCGGCGCGGATGGCGATGATCTCCGCATGGGCCGTGGGGTCTTGCCAGAGTTCGCGATAGTTGTGTGTCTGGGCGAGAATCTTGTCTCCCTGCACCACCAGCGCCGCAATCGGCACCTCGCCGAGCTCCGTTGCGCGCGCCGCTTCCTCCAGCGCCACTCGCATGAAGGCCTGATCCTGTTCATCTGATGGCATGATGACCGCCTTTTGCAATGCTTGCCGGGCTCGACGACTTGGTCCATTCGAATTCGTACCGCAGCTGCAAGGCAGTATACCGCTGCACCAACCCCTCTCGATCCAGCGACAGGTCCCGTTCATGGATCAGGGCGATTTCCATATCCTGATAGCGGAGCGCGAGTCCCATGACCAGATCGAGCTCACTGGGCTGGAGGACATTGGAGGCGCTCCGGTCCGTGAAGACGTTGCCGTCCACGAAAAGGACCACACGATTACGGTAGAGGTCGAGGTCTGCGTGGGCCACATAGCGGAATAAGGCGCGGCCTGTATTGTCCGGACGGGCAAAGTAGGTCTGGTTGTGAAAGAGCCAGCCGCCGCCGGCGTAGATCGTGAGGTTCTGTTCAGGGAACGCCGAGCGCCACCAGCTGAGGCTGCGGGCATCGGCCGGCCGGTAGGTCACGAGCGTGTCGGCATAGGCCTGGACGATGCCGCTTCGATCCATGGGGGCGTCTCGTTCATATTGCAGCCGCCAGCCCCAGTTCTGGATGGCGCCGGTGAAGGCATAGACGGAGTCCCATTCCGAGAGGCTGATCCAGCCGGCCTTCCGGTCTGAAAAGACGTTCTGGTCTGTGTAGAACTGCAGATACTCCTTATAAATATCCGTTTCGAGATGGATCATGTGGCGGAGACCGACCAGGCCGCTATTGTCCGGTCTTGCCGCAAAGCTGGGGTTATGCATGAAGGCGCCGGTGAGGAGATAGCCATGGAGCCAGTGCTCTTCGCTCTGGTCATGGGCCCCTTCCATCTCCGGCAGCGGACGTCCGTATTTCTCCAGCGCCCAGAGTTCAGGCGGAGGGATCAGGCCGAATCCCCAGAGCAGAGATGCAATTGTCAGAAGGCGTAGCGTTCGCATGGCGGCTTGGTATCGGCTCGACGAGTCTTGTCCGTCTTTCGAATGGATGAACCTGTCTCGGGAGGTTGTAACGGGCGGGCGAAGCGAGGTCAAGCGTTGTCTGTGGCGCGAGCTAGGATCGGCTTAGGAGATACGCCGGTCCTGTCGGTTGCGGACGGCCGCCTGCCGGTTCCAGACTGACGGAAAAGGTTTTTGCGCCGGTGAAGTTCGCCACCTTCTTGACCAGGAGATGGGCCGTGTCTCCTCGATCCATATGAAAGGTTCCGATGCTGACCTGTTTGCCGTGGACGGCCCAGAGTTGATAGGTCTTGCCGGATGGCGATTCCGGCAAGTTCACGGCATAGAACCAGATCTTGTGGGTGAGGGGGTCGTAGAGGAGGAATCCCGATGCTTGTTTCGCCAGGTCCGATCCGGTCAGGGAGAAGGCCATGATATCAGGCCGTCGAAGGAGCGAGGCCAATTCGTCTTGTGGCGTCCGTCCGGCCCTTGCGAGGTTTTTCTGGTTCAACTGGAGGCGAGCTTCTTTCAGTTGGGCATCACGCCGGGCCAGCTGGTTCTTGGCTTCCGCCGCTTCGCTCGTTCGTTGCTGCACGTCGCTGCGCAGTTCGGCGAGCGTTTTCGTTTGCTTCTCGCTCTCGCTTTGCAAGCCGGCCAGAGCGGTGGACTGTTCCTGGAGCGATGATTCGAGTTGCTGGATTTTCGAGGTGTCCTCGGCACGTTGCGCCTCAAAGTTCCAGGTGAGATATCCAATGAGCCCCACGGTCAGGATTGTGACCAGTCCAATCGCCCAGGGCAGGGAGAGCGATCGGGCAGGGGAGATAGGAGGAAACAGATGGTTCACCCAGTCGCCTGGCTCAAGGCTTGATCGGACCGGTCTCTTCCGGAGGTCGTCCTCATGGGCCGCCCTGGGGTTGTGTGCGGCGATGGGTCTGGCTTTGGTCTCAGGGGGAGGATCGGTCTGGTCAAGCTCTGGCTGGAGGCTAGCGGCGCCTGATTGATAGGCTTTCAGCGCCTGATGACAGGAGGCACAGCCGGAGAGTAAATGGGCGTCCAGCGCCTGTCGCTTGGTCTGCTCCAGTGTGCCTGCGGCGTAGAGGGGAACGGCGCTCTCGAGTTCCTCATGCGTCATGGTCGTTCATCCCTGTTCGGTCGGTCTTTCATCGTAGGAGTATATATAGCATCCTCCGGACAGAACGGGCAAAAGGATCTGCGTTTCCGGTTTGGAGCAGGCCAGGTTCAAGTTGATGTGGTGGGTTCGTTGCACGGCTTCATCTTTGGGCCTGACAGTAGCGGGCAATGATGGTGGCCGCTTCTTTTGCTCCGGTTGGAGCAGGCTGCCGCGACGTCGCCGTGGAGGCCAAGGCTTGCTGAAGAGCTGGCTCCCATCGACCTTGGGTAAAGTCGTCGAGCGAGAGTTCGATCCCACGTCCGTAGCTGTGGAGATAATCGACCAGCGGCGCTTCATCGGCAAAATTATATCGGCGGACATAGACCACCGGCTGTTGCAGCGTGACGGCCTCAACGATGGTGCTGTAGCCTGGTTTGGTCATGATGACGTCCACAGAGGCCAGCAGGGTCTTCACGGAGAAGGGCAGCGTCTCGGTTGAGTGAATGCGGGAATAGCCGGCTGGGACCGGGCCGGTGAAGAGAAAACGATAGGGAGGTAGCTGTTGGATCCGTTCAAAGGGAAGGGAGTCCAGGGGAATGCCGCCGAATCCGACCAGGACGGTTCGTTCGTTTGGAGTCAGGTTGAGGGCCGAAGCCAATTTTTTTCGCTCAGGGGAGGCTGGGCTGGCGATCGGTCCGATATCGAGGCTGGTGGCGAAGGCGTCAAGGGGCGGAGCAGGGGTAATGCGCAGGGCGAGGGAGGTTTTGGCATAGGCCTCACGGATGTATTGCAGCAACCGCTGCTGTGAAGAGTTTGAGGTCTGAGAATATTCTTTGAGTACGAGGTCCCAGGTCAGGTTTGCCAAGGCGGCGGTCTGTATTCCGGCGCGGGAGCCTGCTTCAATAGCGAGGTAGGGGATGTCTGCGAGGATCAGGGCTGGCGCTGCTTTCTTCATCGCTGCCACTTCGTTCGCGACTCGCTCGTCCCAGCTGTCGTGGAAACGGTAATGGGCAGCCCAGGTTTCCGGTACGTCGATTTTGAGGGGGCCGTCCTGGATACAGCCGATATCTTGCCGCACCGGCTGCAGGTCCCAGGGAATCGTCAGGCTGTCGCGGAAGAATGAGGCTGGGACCGTGGTGCGGAGGATCGCAGTGACATCTGGCACGAGGGAGCCCAATGCATTGAGCACCGGCACGACTTGCGCCGCATGGCCGTAGCCATGGCCGGAGATGGCACACCAAATTAGCGGCATCTTATGAAGAAGGTTAAAGTTGAAAGTGAAAAATTAAAAATGGCGATGTCCCAGATGGAGCGCGTGCCAACGTACAAGAAGTTTTTTACCTTTTAATTTTTAGCTTTTCATTTTTAATTGAGTTTAGCTGTTCGAATAGTCCGACTCGAGCGGCGCGATGTTGTATTGCAGTTCGAGGTCGAACTCGTCGATCAATTCGTTGGCTGTGGCCGCGCCGAGATCGGAGCGGACTTCGTTGATCACCAGATCGATGGCCATTCCGGCTTGGGCTCCATATTGTGCCATCGCTGATTCAATGCGCTGTCTGGCGACTTCAATCTTCATGGGGGACTCCTTTCTCTGTGACGATCCGGTTCGTTATCCCAAGGTCCGCAGCAAGGCTTCCATCTCAGGAACGAGGTCCACGCCTCCGTTAGATCGGCCGGAACGAGCGGCGTCGATGCCGGCTCGCAGGATGGGCTTCGCTTCGTCCTTTCGTCCCAATGAGACTAAGGCGCGCCCGAGGCCCAGGTGCGAGGCGACGTGGGTCGGGTCCAGTTGGGTGGCGACGAGGAGATGTTCGACGGCTTCCTCGAGATTTCCGTGTTCCTGAATGAGTTTGTTTCCGAGCCCGTAACGGCCGAGAAAGCCTTTCGGGTTTTTGGCAACCATCTGTCTGAATGAATCAAGATCCACGCTGGCCTCCTTGTACCTGTGGCTTGCATGTTACCACTGGTGGGAAGGCGAGAGCCAGACTTCTGAGAGGCCGCGAACGTTGCGGAAGCGGTTACCAGGGAGATGTGTCTGCGAGCGGCCGAGAGACGGGGATTGAGCGGCTTGATTGGCGACGGATTCCGACCGTGACGGTGTGAATCGGGCGGTCTCGGGGTTGCTCGTGACTGGCCAGGTAGAAGGTCCTGTCATAAATGATTTGATTGAGCAGGGACGACAGACAGGCTTCCGTGACCTGACCTTTTAACTCGTCGATGGCGTCAGGGGTCGCGCCGAACAGTTTGTAGTGGGCCGATCCATTGGAGGTGGCGGTGTATTGCTTGATCTGCCCGTCCCATCGCTCGATCTCAAGGGACATCACAGTGCCATAGTTGTAGTCGAGGGGGATAAACGGCGCCAGCGTAAACATCGACGCGACAATGACGAAGTCTCGCCAGGCAGTTTGGACTGGATGGGGTTCGACAAGATTGTTGATCGACAGGCGCACCGTGACCCGAGCCTGGTTCGCCGGCGGTTGACTGTATCCCGATTGATAATGTTGTGAAAATAAGCGAGTGGATTCGATAGCGCCGAGAACCTGCCGTTCAAGGGTCGCCGGCGGAGCGATCGCTGCGCCATTTTCCGTCACATGCAGGGTTTCAATCAGTAGCGGCACTCGTGCATCAGTGACCACTGTGGCGCTGATTGGTGGCGTCACGTTTGTAGGGACCGCCAATTCAATCGAATGGGAACAGCCGATTCCCAGGACGAGCGCCATGGCAAGCAGGTGGGTGATCATTGGTCGTGAAGCAAACCGTCCTGTCATCCGCATGCTCCCGGTTCAGGAAAAGAAGGTCGAGTGCCAGAGGGTGTCTGGCATTGGATTCATGTCCTCTCCTGTCGGAGATTTCGCGGTGAAACTTAATGCGCGGGGCGGAAGTCTTTGCGAGTGCAGGGGTTTTTCATCTGGCAGGACGATCAGGACGGTCGGTTAGGGGGGAGGGGCGGACTGGCGGACTGGCGGAGGTGGCTCAACGATTCCCGGTCACGGTTCAACTCCGGAAGATTGAAGTGTGTCGCAAGGAACAGGACTCGTTCGAGGCAACGCACGGCCGAGACACGATCGGAAACGCGGAGGTAGACGTCAGCTAAGAGGCGCAGGACCGCTGCTTCGCCATGAGCGTTTCCGAGCTTGATGAAGTGTTCGGATGCGTTACTGAAACATTTCTCCGCTGGTCGGAGGTCTCCGGCATCCAGAAACGTTTTGCCCAGCTGACTATAGGTGAGTGCCAGCCCCTCCTCATTGCCGACGATGCGGTGTGCATCGAGGGCCTGGGTGAAGTAGGCCGTGGCTGCCTCCCATTCTCTCCGGCTGGCTTCCTCCATCCCGAGGTTGTGGTAGAGGATGCCGAGCGCCCGGTGATCGTTCAGGGGGGTGAGGAGGTCGAGGGCTTCGAGGTAGTAGGGACTGGCCTTTTCCGGCGCGCCGGCCCCAACGTAGAGATTGCCGAGGTTCACGAGGGTATGGGCGATGGCCTGTTGATTCCGTTCTGTGCGCTGGATGGTCAGCACTTCCCGGTAGCAGGCTTCTGCGTGATCGAAATCGCCCAATAGGGCGCAGACGTTGCCCAGGTTGCCGATCGAATCGGAGAGCTCGCCCTGGTTTGTGCTCAGGCGATCATCTGAGACAGCCTGTTCATAGGCGGACCTGGCCTGGGCGAGTTGGCCGCGGTGGAGAAAGATGCGGGCGCGATGTTTGTGGTCGTCGGACATTTCTTCGTGAAGCGTTCAGTCTCCCCCCTTAGGCTCGTCGCGTTGAAATTCGACTTGAATTTCATCTTCTTCATTGAGCCCCAGCCCATCACGGAAGGAACCGTAGAGTTCGGTGACGTCTGCGATGTCTTGTGCCTCTTTCAATTCAGGAGAGACGAGATAGGCTTCACAGAGTGTGATGCCGGTCTGGAAATGATGGGCGATGGTTTCTTCCGTGACCTGCTGCCAGGTAATGAAGATGCAGAAGGCTTGGTAGAAGTGGGCCTTGGGATAGCGAGCAGCGAGCGCGAGGAGTTGCTCGTAGGCGGCTCGTGCCGTGGAACCGGCATTCGATGAAAAGGTCGCTTCGGCCTCGGCCGCCTCGTCCCAGTCAGCCCCGAGTTCGTTGTTGGTTTCCGCTCGGCTGAATGCCTGCTGGGCGGCAAGAGCTGGATCGAATTGCATAGGTGCCTCTTTGGTTATGCTGGCTTCAGCATACGCGGGGATATAAAAGGAGGTCAATGAGGCCGAACATCAGGCCCTGCCATATTTGTCGCGTAGCCGGGACCGCGTCGGCGCCTCAAGTCGGAAGCCGTTTATTCCGATAGAGAAAGCGCTGGAGTCTGCGGTGACCGACAACCAACCCATGAGGCGATATGAAGAAGCGGGTGTTATTTGTGCTAGATGAGCCGTCAGCCGTCGCGTCTCTGCAGGCCATGCTGGTCCCGTTGTCGGACGAGTGGGAGATGGAGTTTGTCGTCAAGGCAGAAGAGGCCTTGGCGATCCTCGCGCAGTCGACGGTTGACGTGGTCCTGTCCGGCATCCACTTGACGGGAATGGGAGGCCTTCAACTGCTGGCGGAAGTGAAAAGCCGTGCTCCCCGCGTCATTCGCATCGCCACGTCAAGCTGTGCCCACAGTGCCACGATCGTGTCTGCGCTGGAAGTGGCGCACCAGTTTATTCCGATGCCATTTACGGCAGAGGTGTTGAAGGCAACCATCGCACGGGCCGGTGCGTTGGGGGCTCGTCTGACTGATGAATCGTTGCGCACATTGATTGCCGGTATCCGCACCTTGCCGAGTCTTCCGCAGCTCTATCAAGAACTGGTCGCCGCGATGGGCTCTGCCACCGCCTCGGCCGACGTCGCAACGCGAATCATCTCCCAGGATATGGCGATGGTGTCCAAGCTGCTCCAAGTCGTAAACTCGGCGTTCTTTGGCCTCAGACGGACGATTTCAAGCCCGGCTCATGCGATCGCTCTTCTGGGGGTCGATACAGTGAAGTCTCTGGTTCTGTCCGTGCAGGTGTTCGCACAATTTGAAAATATTAAACAACCGCCCATTCCGTTGGAGACCTTGTGGAAGCACGGCGTTGTCACCGGCACCTCTGCGCGGGATATTGCGAAGAGCCAGGACGTCGGCACCATCGGTGTGGAGGGGGCCTTCATGGCAGGATTGCTCCATGACATCGGCCTTTTGGTCCTCGCCACGAATTTTCCTGAACAGTATCGCGAAGTGCTCACAAATTTGCGAAACGATCGCGTGGCAGTCTGCGACGCAGAGCGGGCGGTGTTCAAGGCGTCGCATGAAGATGTGGGCGCCTATCTGCTTGGGCTCTGGGGCGTCAGCGATGCCATTGTCGAGGCCGTGGCGTTTCACCACCGTCCAGGGGACCGCGGTCAGGAAGGGTTTAGCTCGCTGGCCGCAGTCCATGTGGCCAACGCGTTAGAGGAGGTAGGCGATCCCATTACGACGAGTGGTATCCCGACGCCCATTGATCATGAATACCTGGCTGCTTGTGGCCTCGCGAAGTACTTGCCGCTATGGCAGAAAACGGCAGGTCAATCCCCAGCAAGTAAATCGGCGGCCGCACCAGCACGGGCGTAGAGTCTGTTTCGTTTCAGTGCCTCGTTCGGCATCGCATCGTCAGCATCGTCGTCGACATACTGTCGTCAATGCCTGCCAAACAGCTTCCTCTAGATTCTCTTCATCCAGCTGCGTTTACTTTTCTTCCTGTGGCTCTGTAGACTGTGACAGACTATTGCGATGGCCACAGAAATCCCCTTGTACCGCGAACCAGCCGAGACTGTGCCGACCGATCCCATCGATCGCGTGATTCGTTATCACGTCCAGACCAAACATCATTTCAACCGCTATGCCCGTTCGCTCGGGCATCTGGATTGGGCGAACCAGCCTGATCCCTTTCGCCGCTACCAAGGGGCGCCTCTTACCCTGCTGCCGTTATTACAGCCGGATGACGAGCCAGCCTCGCCGTCGTATGTTGCGCTCTATGAACGAGGAGCCGTAGCGCCCCAACCGGTTACCTTGCCAACTCTCTCTCGGTTTCTTGAACTTGCGCTTGCGCTCTCTGCGTGGAAAAAGGCCGGGGAGATGCAGTGGGCCTTGCGCGTCAATCCTTCGTCCGGCAATCTCCATCCGACGGAAGGCTATTTGGTCCTGCCGCAGATGGAGGGGTTGGATTTGAAGGCGGGCCTCTACCATTACGCGCCGAAGGAACATGGGCTTGAGCTGCGGGCGACGTTCGAGGCCGGTCAGATGGTTCGCCTCCTTGCGCCGTTTCCTGCGCAATCGTTTCTCGTCGGGCTGACGTCGATCCATTGGCGGGAAGCCTGGAAATATGGTGAGAGGGCCTTTCGCTACTGCAACCATGATGTGGGCCACGCGATCGGCACCGTACGAATTGCCGCGGCGACGTTGGGCTGGAACATGACCCTGTTGGATGGAGTGGCTCAAGGCACGGTTGCGGCATTGTTGGGGAGCGATCGCGCAGAGGACTTTCGTGAGGTAGACTCGGAACAGCCGGATTGTCTGGCTGTGATCTGGCCGTCAGGGAGCGTGAAAAGTGAAACGGTAGACGTGAAACGCGATACGGAGCAGGCCATTCCATTATTTCTGGAGTCGGGGACAGTTCAGCAGCTTGTGACGGCCCCTTGGCATGGGAAAGCCAATCGGTTAAGCGGAGACCATGGGGTTCATTGGGACATTATCGATGCGGTGGCAGCTGCAAGCTGGAAAATCTCTTGTGAGTCTAGGTCTGTGCCTGCTCCTACTGCTAGTACGTCTCACGGTTCACCTGTCACGTCTCACGCTGGCCCCTCCGCGGGCCAGCTCATCCGGCAGCGCCGGAGCGCCGTCTCCTTCGATGGCAAGACGTCAATTACTTCCGCGACATTTTTTCAGATGCTGAGCCGCGTCATGCCAGCGGCGGAATTGCCTCAATTGGATCGGACGATGCCCTGGGATGTTTTACCCTGGCAGCCTGCCATTCATCTCTTGTTATTCGTGCATCGTGTCGAGGGTTTGACGCCTGGGCTCTATGCCCTGGCCCGCGATCGTGAGAAACTGCCGCTGCTCCAACAGTCGATGAACGAGGAGTTGGTCTGGACTCCTGTGCCAGGCTGTCCAGATCAGTTGCCGCTCTATTGGCTGTTGGAGGGCGATGCGAAGAGAACGGCCATTCAGCTCAGTTGCCATCAAGACATTGCGGGAGACAGCGCTTTTTCGCTGGGGATGTTGGCCGAGTTCGAAGGACGCTTGTGGGAGGAAGGGGCTTGGTGGTATCCACGCCTATTCTGGGAGGCAGGCCTGCTGGGGCAAGTGTTGTATCTCGAGGCGGAGGCGGCAGGGGTGCGAGGGACCGGGATCGGTTGTTTCTTTGATGATCCGGTCCATGAGATCGTGGGGATCAAGGGCCGTTCCTTTCAGTCGCTCTACCACTTTACGGTGGGAGGGCCGGTCGAGGATGGACGATTAATGACGCTGCCTCCGTATGGAACACGTGATGAGTGATCGGTGAGAGGAGTCTATGTTTAAAATTAAGAAAAAAGCCGACAAGCCCAAACCCACGATCCTCTATAACGTCATTGAGGACTATTCTGAATTCGACGCGCCGGGGAATGTGACGGCCTGCGCCATGACGCAGCAGGAAGATCTTCCCGGTCATGCGAAGGTCCTGTCGGAAAGTTATGAGGTTCCGCTGGAGACGATGACCGCGCTCCTGACGGAGGGCGGCGTTTATGTTTACCCTCAGGTTGGAGGGTTGCTGACGCGAGGGTTGTTCGCCTGTTTCATCGATCCCACCGGTGGGACACCCAAGCAGACCTTCGTTCTGGATCTCATGCAGTTTGCCGAGGCGGAGCAGTTGGCCAGGACGCGATCGCTGGCTCTTCCTGACGCCGCCTTTCAGATCTTTACCCGCACGTTGCCGGAGGAATTGAAGGGGAAGCTCGCGCAAAGGAATCTGGGACTTGACTACCGGACCTTGGATCGCGCAGTCGCCAAGGGCGGAGACATTAAATACATCGACTTCCGCAAGGATTGGTCTCCGCATTTCAAGCGGCTGTGCATCATGCCGGATGGACGGTTGGTGGAGACGGGAGGACTGGAGGAGTTCGCGCAGCTCCATGGGATTACGCCAGCGCAGGCCAAGACGTTGGTCGAGCAGGGAGGCACGTTGGAAGTGAACAGCGAAATCCTGGCTTGTCAGATTGTGAACGGGCAGCCGGCGGTGGCGCGATTTGCCGCGAAAAATTATTTGAAGGCCAAGGAGCTAGTCGCGGCGAAAGGGCTCCATATCATGGATGCCTTGAGCGAAGTGGCCTACAACGATCCGGTGATGATGCGCGCACTGGCCAGGAAAGAGCTCAGCGGGGGGCGATAATCCGTAAAATGCTTCGCGGTTTGCTGTCGTGTCGGAGGCTGAATGCTGGTGACGGAAAGCGCTGGCGTGCTATCTGGCGAGTTCGTCGTTGATAGCTTGGACGAGTTTGTCGAGGTCGAAGGGTTTTTCGAAGACGCAGCGGGCGCCGAAGAGTTTCGCGACGTCGAGGAAGTTGCGGTCGCCTTGGGCGCCGGTCATGGCGATCACCTTCGCGTCGAGATATTCCCGCGTCAGCTGTAGAGTGGTTTCCAGGCCGTCGGTTCCCGGCATCAGGATATCCATCAGGACCAGGTCGACCTTGTTTTGTTGGTAGAGGGCTAAGCCCTCCTGACCATCTCGAGCTTCGAGCACGCGGTGGTTGGCCCTCTCAAGAACCTCCTTCAGGAGGCTCCGGATCGATTCTTCGTCGTCAACAACAAGGATAGTAGCCATAGCGCGAGATGTCCCAGAAATATTTTTGATCTTACCTATGTTGGATTCTTCTGTCTAGGAGAAATGGATAGTGCGCGATAACGATTGGCGTCAGGGTTGACTGACTCCGGCGCTTTTGATACAAGCGCTCGAGTTATTGTCGAACGTTGCAGTGCGTTTTTCCCCGGAGCAGTTCTGTGCCACATCACAATCCCTGGTCTTGGACTCGTCGGTCTTTCCTGAAAACGTCCGTTGTCGGGCTGCTGTTGCTCGGCAGCAGGCTGCTGCAGCCATCGGTTGCGCGAGCGGACGAACTGCCTGACGGAGAACTGACCTTTTTCAACGTACGTACGGATGAACGGTTGCGCGTCCGCTATCGCGACGACGAAGGGAATTACGACCTGACGGCGTTGGATGAGGTGAATCACATTCTGCGTTGCCATCATACGGACGAAGTCGCCGCGATCGATGTGCGCGTGCTGGAACATGTGAATCTTGTGCAGAAAACAGTCGGTGGCGCGGGTGAGATCCATGTGATCTCCGGCTACCGGTCGCCCGAGTATAATGCGCAGCTGGTGAAGCGGAGCCGGCGAGCCGCGCGGCACAGCCTGCACGTCGAGGGACAGGCGCTCGATTTCTACATTCCCGGCGTCGACGTTCACGAGCTTCGCCGTGCCGCCTTACGGCTCCAGTACGGCGGGATTGGATTCTATCCGCGCAAACATTTCATCCATCTCGATTGTGGGCCGTTCCGCACCTGGTAGTTTCCCTCCCGCAGGCTACTGAAAAAGTCCGCCAGCTTCGTTCTCGCCTCACGCTCACGATACGTAAAACGTTAGACGTGAAAGGTGAAACGTAGGGCTGTCGAGTGCCCTTTCTTCAGAATCGTTCACATGTGACGTTGCACGGATCGCTGGCGGAACTTTCTCGCAGCCGGCTCACTCAGATTCGTTTGAGGAACAGCACCGATAGGGGCGGGAGTGTGAGGGTGAGCGAATGGGGCATGTCGTGGGAGGGGACAGCGCTCGTCTGGAGCCCGCCTCCATTGCCCAGGTTGCTCCCTCCGTAGGTCGAGGCGTCACTGTTCAGCAGTTCACGGTAGTAGCCTGTCTTCGGCACGCCGACTCGATAGTCGTAGCGCGGAACAGGGGTGAAGTTACACACACACAATATGTGATCGCCCTGATTCTTCGCTTTTCTTAGGAAGGCGATGACGGAATGGGCCGCATCACAAAAGTCGATCCACTGGAAACCGGTCCATTCGTGATCGAGCTCGTGCAGCGCCGGTTCCTGGCGGTAGAGACAGTTGAGGTCTCGTACGAACCGCTGGAGACTCACGTGCCGCTCCTGCTCGCAGAGATGCCATTCCAGGCTGGTGTCATGGTTCCATTCACACCACTGCCCGAACTCTCCGCCCATGAACAGCATTTTTTTGCCGGGGTGCCCATACATGAAGCCATAGAGGGAACGGAGATTGGCGAAGCGTTGCCACTCATCACCGGGCATTTTATCGAGCAGTGCCCGTTTCCCATGCACCACTTCATCGTGCGAGAGCACCAGGACGAAGTTTTCATTAAAGGCATAGAGGAGCCCGAATGTCAGCTGGTTCTGGTGGAAGGGGCGGTGGACGGGATCGCGGTCGAAGTATTCCAGCATGTCGTGCATCCAGCCCATGTTCCATTTGAACGTGAAGCCCAGTCCTCCGGCATAGGTGGGGCGTGAGACTCCCGGCCAGGATGTGGATTCTTCCGCGATGGTCATGGCGCCAGGGAAATCACTGTGGACCAGCACATTCAAGTCTTTCAGCAGCGTGACGGCTCCGATGTTTTCGTGCCCGCCGAACTGATTGGGAATCCACTCTCCCTCTTTCCGGCCGTAGTCGAGATAGAGCATCGAGGCGACGGCATCCACGCGCAAGCCGTCGATATGGTATCGATCCAGCCAAAAGAGCCCGCTGTTCAGGAGGAAGTTCCGGACCTCGACGCGATCATAATTGAAGATGCGGCTGTGCCAGTCAGGATGGTACCCGAGCCGTGGGTCTGCATGGTCGTAGAGATGCGTGCCGTCGAACTGGGCGAGCCCGTGCGGATCGTCAGGAAAGTGCGCGGGGGTCCAGTCCATCAGCACGCCGATTCCGGCCTGATGTGCCGCATCGACGAAGGCCATAAAGTCTTCGGGAGCGCCGTGCCGGCTAGTGGCGGCAAAATAGCCGGTGGTCTGATAGCCCCAGGATCCGTCAAACGGGTGTTCGGTAACTGGTAACAGTTCGAGATGGGTATAGCCCATATCCTTCACGTACGGGATGAGCTTTGCTGCAAGCTCTGCGTAGGTAAGCCAGCGATTTCCTTCCTCAGGGACACGCATCCAGGAACCGAGATGGACCTCGTAAATGGAGAGGGGCATGGCGAGGGGGTCTTGCTGTGCCCGCGCCGCCATCCAGGACTGGTCCTTCCAACGATAGGAAGCGAGTGAGCGGACGATCGAGGCGGTCTTGGGGCGCAGCTCCGAGGCGACCGCATAGGGATCGGCCTTCAAGAGCGGCGCTTCATGATGGCGAGACCGAATTTCATATTTATAGAGTGTGCCGTCTGTGAGTTCGGGAATGAAGAGCTCCCAGAGGCCGGTTGCTCCGCGGCTCGTCATAGGATGGCGGCGGCCATCCCATTGGTTGAAGTCGCCCACGACGCTGACTCTCGCGGCGTTCGGCGCCCAGACGACAAAATGGACTCCCTGAACACCCTGCACCGTCCGGAGATGGGCGCCCATCGTCTCATAGGCTTTAAAGAGGGTCCCTTCGGCGAAGAGATGCAGCTCGAAGTCTGTGAGAAGAGGCGGGAAAGCATAGGGGTCATGTCGCTCAGAGATCTGACCTGCATAGTCGGTGACGCGGAGACGATAGGGGTCGGTTCCGAGTGGCCCCTGGACGATAGCTTCAAACAGACCGGCTTCATGGAGGCGCGACATGGGAATGGGTCGGCGGCCGTTCCCGCTGAGGAGGAGGGCCGCTTCTTTGGCTTCCGGTAAGAAACAGCGAATCGCAACGGTTGGGGAATTGCCCTGGGCTATCGGGTGAGCGCCGAGAATCGCGAGGGGATTCCAGTGGTGCCCCTGGACGAGTTGTTCGAGTTGTTCGAGCGATAAGCCTGACATGGGAGGAGACTCCTCAGTGCATAGGCTGTATCGTAAGAGGGGCGAGTCAGGAATGGAAGAGGAAAACGCATTAGAGCGTCAGAGCAGAGCGCTAGTCTCTCGTGCCTGGCTACTCGCGGCGGTATGAGAGGAATGGCGCGCCTGACCGGACTGAATATGATAGGCCAGGATCCGTCGTCTGGCGTGTAATCGTAGGTGTAAAGAAGAAGTGGTGCGCCCGATAGGACTTGAACCTATAGCCTTCTGATCCGTAGTCAGATGCTCTATCCATTGAGCTACGGGCGCATCGGAGAAAGTACAGTTTCACCGGGCCCCAGACAGCACGCTCTGACGATCATACAGAGAATGGGAGGGGCAATCGGATACTGCTGCCAGCAAGCGGTTATACAGGGCTCAGGGGCGGCGGGTCAAGGGACTTGTGGTGAGATGCTGGGGAAAGCCCGCCAGATTGCGCATATCAGTTTCTCTTTCTGCACCCTTCGGCGAAGAAGGGGAAAAAAATGTTCAGGCTTTCCTCTCTGCGGTAGGATGACGGCAGGTCGGAAAGCGGGAAATTTTACCGAGAGACGTGAGGCGCGATGTCAGACCAGCAAGGCAGTCAATCAGGAATTTGTGTGAAGGATATTCTCTGTGGCCTCTTCGGCAGGGTTCCGTTTCTCCTGCCCTGGGCCGTCGGCGCGATCCTCGCTCTCCTCATTGGGTCGTGGCTGGTCTGGTGGGCGATGCATCTGCAGCGGCAATTTGTGGAAGACGAGATTCGTGCCGCTTGTCAGAGGGTCATGCCTGAGACGGTGCAACGTTGTGTGGATACAGTCGTGATTCAGCGGGGCGGTATGAGGCGGTGACGGTTCCGCGAATCAAAGGGATGGGCCGGCAGGTCTCGGCGCTGGTCGTTCGGCCAGCGCCTTCGTATTTTCTCAGCAGCTTCCACCGTTTTTTTATCTTCTCCACAGAGTGTTGAAGGACTAGCGGCGGCGCCCTGATGGCTGGGTTTCGTCTTCGTATTGGTCAAAGAGCCGCTTGGCTTCCGGATGGAGATGGCCCGGATGGCCATGGGGAATGCCGGCGGTGCGGAAGAGCGGGGAGAGTTTGCCGTTCGGGTGGAGGTAGCCGGCGCGCAGCGGCACGGTGCGGGTGCTGTGCTTGATCAAGTGGCAGGGCGTCTGTCTGATCGACGTGAGCCAGTTGGCAATGTCATGGGGATTGCCGATCGAGGCCGAGAGCAAGAGCAGCTTCGCTTGGCTCGGGCAGAAGATGATCGTTTCTTCCCAGACGACGCCCCGTTCCGGGTCCGCGATATATTGCGACTCGTCCAAAATCACCAAACCCAATGTATCCAGCCGCACGTCGATCTCACCGCCTCCTGCGTCGTAGAGCAGATTGCGCAGGATTTCCGTCGTCATGATCAGGAGGGGCGCTTGCCCGTTGTCGCGCCGGTCGCCGGTCAGGATGCCGACCTGGTCTGCGCCGAAGATTTTCGAAAACTCCGTGTACTTGGTGTTGGAGAGGGCCTTGAGCGGCGAGGTGTAGATGACGGTCCGGTTCTCCGCGATGGCGCGGCGGGCTGCTTCGACTGCGACATAGGTCTTGCCGCTTCCCGTCGGCACGCTCACGACCACGTCGCTCTCTCGTAATTTGGCGATGGCGTCTTCTTGCCAGGCATCCGGGATAAAGGGCTGCGAGGACGACGGCACTCCCAATCCCTCCAGCCAGGTGGAGAGGGTGATGCCGGGCTCCTGGGATTCCGGCTCCGTCGGCCTTTGTCCTGGGCGACGCGGCGGGGCCGAGGGTTTGGGCTTCCTTGCGGTTGGGGCTTGAGCCGGGGCTGGAGCTGGTCGAACCGGTTTCTCACCGATTAAGATCATGAGGTCGGATTCGAAGCCTGCGCGATTTTCCGCGGAGTGGCGCAGCAAGACTTCGATCAAGCGGCGTTTGCCTGCGCGGAAATGCCGCTGCACCCGTCCTCGCGCCAGACGGTGCAAGAGGGCGATCGGTTGTTGAGCCAGGAGCTGTTCGAGTTCTTCGGTCGTCATCGCTGCCTCGTAAAGCGTGAAACGTGAAACGTGAAATGTCCGAATCCATGCACGAGAGATAGTGTGCGAGCGACGAGCGACATCCTCATGGCAATTCCTCCAGTACACCGCGGCGGAGGGCGGCGATGGCCCGTGAGGCTGTGTCTGCCAATCCCGGATGCGTGCCTTTGAGCGTGTGGAGCTGCGACAAGAATTCCAAGGTCCGCGCCAAGAGACGATAGATATCCCCCTCAGCCATCGAGGTGCTTTTGCAGAGACCGATCCAGGTGAGGGTGGGATCGCCGATCCATCGTTCCGTCACTGCGGCAATATCGGCCCGCAAGAGCGGAGGCTCTTCATGCGGCGACAGGGAGGCTGCCAGTTTGCGTACCTGTCCGAGCAATGAGGCCAGCCCCGAACTGACGCGGGGGAAGGACCCGGGGCGATCGTCGTCATTCGAGATGCTCGACATGACAGCGGCCAGCATGGCTGGGTCGGCTCCGTTAAAGGCGTCGGCCCGGAGCAATTCCGTGATGAGCAGCGAGTGGTCGATGCGGATGAGCCTGGCCCATTCCCCGTCATCGGTCAGGCGGGACGCAGGCGTGAGGTACCCGAACTGTTGCAGGACGTCGATCTTCTCCTGAAACCGGTGCCAGAGACTGGTACGCAGAGCCTGGATCGATTTGACGTGTCGATGCTGTTCCTGTCGAAGCTTGGAGGCGAGGGGATAGTCGCTCTGACAGGCGGAACGGGACGGGCAGGTCGGACAGGCAAAGTCGCCCAGTGTTTGCACGATGGCGTCAGGAATCGGTTCGTTGTCCTTCGGAACCAGGATGGGAAGTTCCGGCAGCTTGGTCGGTAATTCTTCCAGGTTATGGAGCAAGTCCTCCACGCTTTCCGGTGTGCACCAGGGATAGACTGGCGCGTCCACGCAGTCGAGGATGCGGTCGGATATTTCGGTGACGGTGGAGGCGGGGGATTCGGTAATGCCTCCGCCTTGACGCAGCGCCGTGATCATCGGGCTCTTCTGGCCCTTGCTGCGATATTGGCGGAGGACCACGCCTCGGCTGCGACCGAATCCTACCACGCGACCGGGGGTCAGGAAGTGAAAGCGGGCCGCGATCTCCGGCGACTCAAATTTCCGGATCGGGACCCGGTGTGATTTCTGCCGGCGGACCTGGTCGAAGGTCTGCCATTCGGCGATCCAGTCGGTGCAGACGCGCGGTCCGAACGGGTCCATTTGAACGCGCAGATCGTCCAGCTTGCGTTCCAGGACTTCCGCTCGCTGGTTGAGCTGAAATTGCGCAAAGCTTTTGGCGAGGATCGGCTGGATTTGATCCAGGGGATGCGCTTTCAAGAGGTTCAGGACCATTGGATAGCTGATGACGAATTGGCTGTTGATCGCTTCCGGGTGGCCGGTGAAGCCTTTGGTCAGCACAGTCAGATCGATGTAGGGGGAGGGGGTCACGATGGCGAACCCGACGAGATCTTTGCCACGGCGGCCGGCGCGGCCGGCAATCTGCTGCACCTCGCCGATCGTCAAGTCCATGAAGTCGCGGGACTTGCGGATGCTGGACTGGGTAATGATGACGGTGCGCGCGGGAAAGTCGACCCCGGCGGCCAGCGTCGTCGTGGCGAAGACGGCGTCGAGACAACCGTGACGCATCAGTTCCTCGACTGCGATTTTCCACGAGGGCAGATGGCCTGCATGATGCGCCGCGACGCCGATGCGCTGGACGATCGGAATGAGCGGGTGCTCGGCGATGCTGGGATACTGGGCGATCACCTTGTCCAGCACGGCGGCGATGGCCTCCTGGCGAACCGGCGGGAGGACGATGTGACTATGGTCGAAGGCCTGCATCGCCTCATCACAGGCACGGCGCGATGTGAGGAAGACGATGGCAGGGGTCAAGTGCTTCTCGCGAAGAGCGACTATGAGGTCAACCGGATGAATCGAGGGAGGCATGCAGTTTCATTCCCTTTGAAATCACGACCAAGCCGGATTCTGTGACGGTAAATCGTTGGGCATCGGCTGCCCGGTCGTATCCGATTTCTGACTTGGGCGGTATGATGACGTCTTTATCGATGATGGCCCGTTTGATCCGGCTCTGTTCGCCGATGATGACGTTTTCCATGACGATGGAATCCCGTACGTCCGCATGGTCCTGGACACGGACGTTCGGTGAGAGCACAGAGTTTTGCACACGGCCACCGGAGATGATGCACCCGCCGCAGATGATGGAGTCCAGGGCCACGCCCATCCTGCCGCCCTGATAGTCCTGCGCGAAGACGAATTTGGCCGGGGGGTATTGCCCCTGATAGGTCCGGATCGGCCAATGTTGGTCGTAGAGATTGAATTGAGGCTCCACGGCGACGAGGTCCATGTTCGCCTCCCAGTAGGCGTCCAAGGTGCCGATGTCTCGCCAATATTTTACGTCTTTGTTGTTGGCGTCGACAAACTTGAAGGCGTAAACGCGCCGATCGCGAATCATCTTGGGAATGATATTTTTCCCGAAGTCGTGACTCCCGCCTTCCTGGGCGTCGGCGATCAAGTATTCGCGAAGGACCTTGGTGCGAAACAGGTAGATGCCCATCGAGGCAAAGGCATGGGTCGGATCGTTGGGGATCGACTGTGGGTGTGCCGGCTTTTCTTCAAAGTTCGTAATCCGGAAATCCTCGTCCACGCTCATCACGCCGAACCGATGTGCTTCGTCGATTGGGATGTCGATTGCGCCGACCACGGCATCGGCGCCTTTGGCGATGAGCCAATGGAACATCTCCATATAGTTCATCTTGTAGATATGGTCGCCGGCGAGGATGAGCACATAGTCGGGTTGTTCGTTGTCGAGGAGGAACAGGTTTTGATGGACGGCGTCGGCGGTGCCTTGATACCACTCTTCGCTGATCCGCTGCTGGGGTGGAATTGAGGCGACGTATTCACCAAGCTCGGCGTTGAGGATGTTCCAGCCTGTGCGGATGTGACGGTCGAGCGAGTGTGACTTGTACTGGATGAGAACGGCGACTTTTCGAATTCCGGAGTTGAGACAATTGCTGAGGGTAAAATCGATAATGCGGTATTTCCCGCCGAAGGGAACAGCCGGCTTGGCTCGATGCTCAGTGAGGGGCTGGAGACGTTCGCCCTTCCCGCCGGCCAACACCATGGTGAAAATGTTTGGCATGTTGAAGAATTGTAGCAGGACATTGAGGAAATAGAAAGAAAGCAGATTCGTTGACATCGCAGGAATCTGAGTCGATACTACGGCAGACAACGTTGAAATATTTGTGAGTCGTCGAGCAAAGGAGTGAGCATGAAGCGGGATGTACTGGTGACGTCGCTCGTGAAGCAGAAACTGGATCAGAAGCCGGTCCAGAAGCCGGCGGGGGAACTCGGGAAGGATGCACTGTGGCGGTTAGAGCATCTTGAAAATCAAATGGCGAAGCTGTCTGAGTTGGTCCGCGAGCATGCGGAGGATGTCGATCGTCTGGTGCGCATCGTGGCGGAGGATCGTGACGTCATTCGGCGCCAGTTGTTGCGTAAGCACCAGGAGCAAGTCCGGGTTCGTAAGCATCTTCGCGACTCCAATGTCTAAGACGGGCCTCGACGTTTACGCCAGTGGTCGGTGAGCCCGTCCTCATGGATCACGAATCAGCCCTCCTGTATTATTCCCGCCGTGCCGGGTCTGTAACGATCCCCTGTCGCAGTGTTTTTGGGACCAGGGCCGGTCGATCCGGCGCTAGGCCCATGGATCAGGATGGCCGAACAACCAACTAGCATCGACATTACTTCGCTGGTGAAGCGGCATGGGGCCACGCTGGCCGTCGACCATGTGTCGCTGACCGTGCAGCGAGGGGAATTCTTTTCGCTCCTCGGTCCCAGCGGGGCAGGGAAGAGTTCCGTCTTGCGCATGATCGCCGGATTTGAAACGCCGGACGAGGGGACCATTCGCATCGAGGGCCGCTCAATGGAGGCGGTTCCGCCGAACCGTCGCCCAGTCAACCTCGTATTCCAATCCTATGCCCTTTTCCCCCATTTGACGGTCGCGGAGAACGTCTCGTTCGGTCCCAGGATGCAAGGAGTACCGCGAGGCGAGATTGCGTCCCGCGTCCGTGCATCGTTGGACATGGTGAAGCTCACGTCGAAAGAGGAGCGTCTGCCGGCCCAGTTGTCCGGTGGGGAGCAACAACGCGTGGCGCTGGCCCGCGCTTTGGTGAATCGGCCGGCGGTGCTCTTGTTGGACGAACCGTTGTCGGCCTTGGATCAACAACTCCGGCAGGAGATGCAGGTCGAATTGAAATCCATCCAAGAGCGAGCCGGCTGCACCTTCGTCTGCGTCACCCATCATCAGGAAGAAGCCTTGACCATGTCGGACCGTGTGGCGGTCATGCATCAGGGGCGGGTACTGCAGATTGGACGCCCGCAAGATTTGTATGAGTCGCCGAACTCGGCTTTTGTGGCCCGGTTTATCGGAGTCTCGAATGAATTGCGCGGCATCGTTCGACGCATCGACGGAGGCCGGGCGGTGCTACAGCCGTCAGAGCTTCCGGGAGAGGCTCAGATTGCCCTGCCAGGTCATACGGCGCTCCACGAGGGGACTGCCGTGACGCTTCTCTTGAGACCGGAGCGGCTTCGTCTTTCGACTGAGGCCCAGGGCCTGAATGGCGAGCAGAGCCTGGCTGGCTCAGTCGAGAAGGTCCTCTACAGTGGAAGCGATCGCCGGTATCTGGTGCGGCTTGGCGAGCGTCTGGTCTGGAGCGTGCGCGTGCCGAACGATGAGTCCGGTCGAAACGGACTCCAGCGCGGCGATGTTGTCCATGTGCGCTGGCTGATTGCCGATGCTGTGGTGTTGAGCGAATGAAGATGTCTGTTCCAGTCGGGCAGGCCCCGTCCTGGTGGCTCCTTGGACCAGGCCTGGTCTGGATGGGGCTCTTGTTTGTTGTGCCGCTCTGTCTCATGTTCGTAATCAGCTTTGCTGGCCGTGGCACCTACGGCGGAATTGTTTGGTCGTTCAGCCTGACGAACTACCTCGATCTGCTCCACCCTCTCTATGCCCGTATCCTTGGCCAGTCGATCCTCCTGGCTTCGGTGACGACTCTGCTCTGTCTGATCATGGGTTTTCCCTTGGCCTACCATATTGCTCGGGCGGCGCCAAGCCGGCAGGGGATCTGGTTGCTGCTGGTGATGATTCCCTTCTGGACTAACTTCCTCGTCCGTACCTATGCCTGGATGTTTATCCTGCGCACGGAGGGTCTGCTCAATACGTTGTTGTTGAAGCTGGGAGTGATCACCACGCCGATCGAATTGCTCTACTCCAATACTGCTGTCGTGATCGGACTGGTCTATGGGTATCTGCCCTTTATGGTGTTGCCGCTCTATGTGGCGCTCGAGCGGGTGGATCGGACGTTGGTCGAGGCGGCCTGGGATCTCTACGCGACGAGGTGGACGGTCTTTGGGCGGATCATTCTGCCGCTCGCCAAGCCGGGGGTCGTGGCCGGCTGTCTCCTCGTCTTTATTCCCTCGCTTGGAGCCTTTCTCACGCCGGACCTGCTCGGGGGCGCCCGGAGCATGATGATCGGGAACCTCATTCAGCATGAGTTTCTCGTCGCGCGCGATTGGCCGCTGGGCGCGGCTATTTCCTGCCTGCTGATGTTGTTCGTGGTGGGGATGATGAGCTGGTCCCTTCGCGCAGCAAAATCGGTGGTGCAACCGGAGTCTGAATCATGAAACAGTCCGGCGGCTGGCTGTGGCGTGCGAGTGTGGCGAATCTGTTTTTTCTCTATGGACCGATCGCCGCGCTGATTCTCTTTTCGTTCAATGCCTCTCGTCTGTCTGCGACCTGGCAAGGTTGGTCCTTGCAATGGTACCGGGCCCTCTGGGCGGATCAGGCCTTGCAGGCTGCCGCAGTGAACAGTCTGTGGGTGGCGACGGTTTCGACGGTGCTCGCGTTGCTGCTGGGTGTCAGCCTGGCCGTGGGGCTGGAGGGTCTGCCGGGAAGGCGGCAGCGCCAGATCGAACAGGCCTTGCTGCTGCCGCTGGTGATTCCGGAAGTGATGATGGGGGTGTCGCTGTTATTGTTCTTCCTGCTGGTGAACGTGCCGCTGAGCCTGACGACGGTGATACTCGGCCATGCCTCGTTCAACGTGCCAGTCGTGATGGTCATCGTGCGGGCGCGCCTCAGAAAGTTGGATCCACGGCTGCTAGAGGTGGCGGCGGATTTGGGGGCCTCCTATTGGGATGCGTTGCGATATGTGACCCTTCCATTGCTCAGGCCTGCCATCCTTGGCGCAGGGCTCATGGCCTTCACCATCTCGCTCGACGACTTCATCGTCACCTTCTTTACCGCAGGCCCCGGCGCGACGACCCTGCCGCTGAAAGTCTATTCCATGATCAAGTCCGGACTGTCTCCCGAGATCAACGCCCTGTCGGCATTGTTCGTGGTCGTATCCATGGGATTGATCGGGTTTTCGCTTCTGCTCCAACGACGGTAGGAGATCCATGCGCGTGAAAGAGATGATCCTCTCTCTTGGTCTGGTTCTGTTGCTGCTCTGCGGGAATCTGGCCTGTCAGCGCATGTCCGGGGACGAGGACCAGAAGACGCTCCATTACTTCACCTGGTCCGATTACGTCGGGCCTGAGTTGCTGGCGGAGTTCGAGCGACGTCATGGAGTGCGGGTTGTCGTAGATACGTTCAGCAGCAATGAAGAACTGTTGGCCAAGCTTCAGGGCGGAGCGACAGGTTACGATGTCACGGTGCCGTCTGACTTCATGGCGGCGATCATGATTCAGCAGGGGCTGGTGGCAGAACTGGATCCCGCGCGGTTGCCCAATGCCGCTACGCTGGAAGACCATCTTCAGCACCTGCCGTTCGATCCGACGCAGCGCTACGCGACTCCCTATCTCTGGGGCACGGTCGGAATCGGCTATGACTCGGCCGTTATCTCGACGCCTCCGGACAGTTGGGCCGTCCTGTGGGATTCCCGTTACGCAGGAAAGATCAGCATGTTGAACGATCAGCGCGAAGTCTTTGGGGCGGTCCTCCGGTCGATGGGGGCGTCGATGAATACGAAGGACCCGGCCTTGATCGAGGAAGCGAAGACGCGACTGCTGGCGCAAAAGCCGTTGGTGAAGGCCTATGCCAGCGACCATTACGACCAGCTTCTGGCGTCGGGCGATGTGGTCTTGGCCCATGGGTGGGGAGGGCCGGTGGCGCGGGCGATGAAGGATCGTCCGTCGATTCGCTATGTCGTGCCGAAAGAAGGCGGCACGCTGTGGGCGGATTGTCTGGTCGTGCTCAAGTCCTCTCCCAGGAAAGAGCTGGCGATGCAGTTCATCAATTATTTATTGGAGCCGCAGGTGGCGGCGCGCACAGCAGAGCGGTTGCTCTTTGCCTCAGCCAACAAAGAGGCCAGGCTCTTCGTGCCGGTGCATATCCTGGACAATCCTGCCATCTATCCTCCCGTCGAGTTGCTGCCCCGGCTGGAATGGATGACTGACGTGGGCGAGGCGCTGCGGCTTTATGACAGGGCGTGGACAGAGCTGAAGATGCGCTAGCAGGCTATTGGGAAAGTCCGTCAGCTTCGTTCTCGCCCCGAAAGCATCCTCAACGTAGCCAGAGGCTACGCCTCCGGTGCTTTCATCGGCTGCGGCCTTGCTGGACAGACTTTTTGAACAGCCTGTTCATTGTCCTCTCGTTGGGCCAGAGCGCTAGGCACGGATGGAGCTAAGTGCTTATTTCGCAAGAGATTCTTTGCTTCGTATTTCATTCACTGTATAATGCGCAAGCAGTTGAGATAACGGCGTTGTAGTTTCGACGGGGGGGGGCTGTGGTTGTGGATCGACTAGTACGTCTTCTTTGCTATATCATCGTGCTCACTGTTTTGAATTTTTCCGTTGATCCAGCCCACGCGGCCTCGCCAGCTCCGGTTCCTGAACAAGCCACGGTGCCTTCGAAGGCGCTGCGTCTCAGCGTGAACGACGCGCTGGCGCTCTTCATCAGCCAGAATCTCGATGTGCTCATTGCCAAGTACGGCATTGAATATAGCAAGGGCCAACAGATTACCGCCGCGCTCTTCCCCAATCCTGTGGCGACGATCGGAACGCTCAGCTCGTTCACGCAAGGGCGGACATCGTCGAACAGCGGGGCGTTGATCAGCCAAGTTCAGCAATTGTTCGAACTAGCCGGAAAGCGCGGTTACCGGATTGAAAGCGCGGGCTATGGCAGCCAGTCGGCAGAAGCATCGTTTGAAGATGCCGTGCGCCAATTGGGGTTCACCGTCAAGGACACCTATTACCGGATCCAGTTGGCTCAGCGCAGGCTGGTGTTGGCCGAAGAGAATCGCGACCGCTTTTCCCGCATCCTCGATATCAATACGATTCGGTTTAAGAAGGGGTATATTGCGGAGGTCGACCTCATTCGCATCAGATTGCAGATGGTCGATTTTCAATCGCAGGTGATTCAATCGTTGCAGGAAGGGGAAACGTCCCGCGGAGATCTTCGACAGCTCTTGCGGCTGTCGCCGAAAATCACGCTGGAGTTGACGACGGACTTAGATTTCCGGCGCATCGATCCTGATATCAGCAAGCTGCGTACGGCCGCACTCGATCTTCGCCCCGATATCAAGGCCAGGCGGTTTACCTATTCGCAGCGCGAGTCCGACCTGAAGCTGGCGAAGGCCTACCGGGTTCCCGATGTGACGATCGGGGCCGGGTATGCCGTGCAGGGAGCGCAGGGGCCGGATAATCCCCAGCAGTGGTCGCTCAACTTAGGGTTGCCGTTGCCCGTGTTTAATCGGAATCAGGGCGGGATTCATCAGGCGGAGGTCGCGGTGCAGACGGCCGAGGCCGACTTGAATAAGACCGTCAATCTCGTGGAGAACGAAGTGGAAGTCGCTTACCGCAATTTGCTGCAGAGCCGGCGATTGGTCGAAGCCTATGTGGGCGGTGTATTGGAAGATGCCCGCTCGACCGTGACGATCGTCGAACGGGCTTATGAGCGGGGCGGCGCGACGATTCTGGATTTGCTCGATGCCGCGCGTACGTCGCGGTTGATTCAGCAAAACTATATCGAAGCCCTGTTCAATTATCAGCATAACCTTTTCCAGCTAGAAAGCGCCGTGGGGCAGGAGATTTCTTCATGAAGTTTCAGGTTAGGCTAGTGGCTGTGAACCGGCTCCTATTTCCCGTGACCTCGGCCGTCTGCCTGCTCGTCGTGTCTGCTTGCGGGAGCGCAGAGGAGCCAGCCGTTTCCAATATTGTGACGACTCCATCTCAGGTGGCAGGATCGGCTGCGGAATCACATCCGCGGGTGGAGACGGCTTTGGTTGAAGTCGGATCGGGCGCTCATGACCTGACGCTGGTCGGGAAGGTGGCCTACGGAGAGGATCGCTATTCCAGAATTTCCTCTCCCATTCAAGGACGGGTTCTTGAGGTGCGGGCGCATTTGGGCGAGCGGGTGCAGGCGGGGAGTGTGCTGTTGGTGTTGGACAGTCAGGAGATTGCGCAAGCTTACTCGGAATATGTGAAGGAAGACTCGGACCTTCAATATGCGACCCGTGCCCGCGAGTTGGCCAAGGATCTGTATGAGAATAAAGCGCTGCCGTTGAAGGATCTCAAACAGGCGGAGAATGAGCTGATCAAGGCGCGCGCGGAATTCCGCCGCGCGAAAGAGCGGTTGTTGTCGTTGCGGGTTCCCGCACAGGAATTGGAGAAGCCGCTCGAACGGCAGAAAATTACGTCGCGATTCGAAATGAAGAGCCCCTTGACCGGGATCGTCGTTGAACGGAACGTGACGCCCGGCCAGTCGATCGGGGGAGATTCCGGTCTGGTCGTGTTCACGGTGGCCGATCTCGATATGCTGCAGGTCGTGGCGGACGTGTATGAACGGGATCTTGCCCTGGTGAAAGAGGGGCAGTTTGCCAAGGTCAGCGTGGAGGCCTACCCGGACGTGAGTTTCCCCGCGACCGTGGCCACGATCGGTGACGTGGTGGATCCGACGTCCCGAACTATCAAGCTCCGCGCCTGGGTCAACAATAAGGATCATCGGCTGAAGCCGGAAATGTTTGCGCGGCTCCATATCCAGGTCGGAGAGTCCACGCCGTTGCTGATGATTCCCCGCGAAGCCGTGCTGGAAGTGGACGGGAAACAGTTTGTGTATGTCGTCGAAGGCGTCGATCGTTACGCCAAACGGGAAGTCAAAGTGAGCACGATTTCACCGGATCAGGTGCGGGTCCTGGAAGGCCTGGTGTCGGGACAGCGCATCGTCGTGAAAGGCGCAGTCTTAATCAAGGGACAGGAAGTCAAAGGGTAGTCCTCTCGTGGTGTTCTCTTTCTTTACATTGGAATGTAATCGTACCCCATGTTAGCCAGAATCGTTGAGCTCTCGCTGGTTCAGCGGGTCATGGTCTGCATCTTGGGCTTTCTGCTTTTTTTTGGCGGGCTCTACGCCTTTCATACCCTCGATATCGTCGCCTATCCAGACCCCTCGCCGCCGATGGTCGAGCTGATCACCCAGTACCCGGGCTGGTCGGCCGAAGAGATCGAACGCCAAATCACGATCCCCATTGAAGTCGCGCTCAACGGCATGCCGGGCCTCACGGACATTCGCTCGCTCTCGATCTTCGGGTTGAGCGACATCAAGGTCTATTTCGATTTCAATACGGAAATTTTTCGCGACCGTCAGGAAGTCTTAAATCGACTGGGTTCGGTGCAATTGCCTCCTGGGGCGGCTCCGTCACTGTCGCCCTGGTGGGCGATTGCGGAAATTTACCGGTATGAGCTGACGGGGGCTGGCGAGACCACCCTCATGGACCTGAAAACGATTCAGGATTGGCAGGTCCGTCGGGAGTTCCGGCGTATTCCCGGCGTCATCGACGTGACCGCGTTCGGAGGCACGACCAAGGAGTACCATGTCGATATCGATCCGGGACGATTGATCAGCTACGGCGTCAGTCTGTCGCAAGTGATGTCCGCCTTGACCAATAGCAATGCCAATGTCGGCGGCAATTACCTGACGATCGGCGCGCAGAACTACAACATCCGCGGACTCGGCCTCATCAACGGGATTGCAGATATCGAAAACGTCATGGTGGCCGAAAAAGAGGGGACGCCGATTTTCGTCAAGACGCTGGGGACGGTTGCTGTGGGTCCGCGGATCCGTTTGGGCAAGGTCGGCATCGATGATCGCGACGATGTCGTCGAAGGCGTCATTCTGCTCCAGCGGGGTTACAAGGCGCTCAATGTCCTTGAGAAGGTTCGAGGGAAAGTTGAGGACCTCAATACCTGGAAGTTGCCGGCCGGGGTCAAGGTCAAAACTTTCTACGACCGCACAGCCTTGATTCATACGACGGTAGAGACGGTCACGGACATTCTCATTAGCGGCATGGTGTTGGTGTTTATCATTTTGTTCGTGTTCCTGGGGCATTTTCGCGCGGCCTTGATCGTGGCTTTGACCATTCCCCTCTCGTTGCTCTTTACCTTTACGATGATGGTTCTCATTGGGCAGTCGGCGAATTTGATTTCGCTCGGGTCCATCGATTTCGGCATCATCGTGGATGCCACGTTGATCATGGTAGAAAGCATCTTCTTCCATCTGGCGCATGGAAAGATCCAAGGCTTGACGGTCCATCAGCAGATCGTGCGGGCGGCCCGGCAGGTGGGACAGCCGATTTTCTCCTCCACGGCGATTATCGTGGTCGCGTTCATTCCGCTTTTTACGATGACGGGTGTGCCAGGGAAAATTTTTGCGCCGATGTCCATCACCTATGGATTTGCTTTGCTGGGCGCGCTGCTCATGGCGTTTACCTTGGCGCCCGTGCTCTGTTCCTTCTTGCTCAAGGGTACGATCAGCGAAGAGGATACGGCGATCGTGCGGGTGGTTCGCCGCTCCTACAATGCCGTCTTGGCCTGGGCGTTGGACCATCGCTCGACCGTCGTCAGTTTCTGCGTCGGGCTGTTGGCCGTGACCTTCGTGGCGCTGCAGTCGATTGGCGGAGAGTTCATGCCGGCGCTGGAAGAGGGGAATCTTTGGGTGCGCGCCACGATGCCCGTGGATATTTCCTTCGACCAGGCGGCGAAGTTGACGAGCGAGATTCGCAAGCTGTTTCGCGAATCGCCGGAAGTCACGACCATTGTGTCGCAGCTGGGTCGTCCGGATGACGGCACAGACCCGACGAGCTTCTTCAATGCCGAGTTTCTGGCCAATCTCAAGCCGGAAAAGGAATGGCGTCCCGGGTTGAGTAAGGATGCGCTGATCGAAGAGATCGAGGGACGACTGAAAGACATTCCCGGTGTCATCTTCAATTTTTCTCAGGTGATTCAGGACAATGTGGAAGAGGCCATGTCGGGGGTGAAGGGGGAGAATTCCATCAAGCTCTTCGGTCCCGATCTGAAGACGATGGAGGCGAAGGCCATCGAGATCGAGCATGTCATGCGGAAGGTTCATGGCGTCAAAGATTTGGGGATCTTCCGTCTTGTGGGGCAACCGAATCTGGTGATCCAGGTCGATCGCGAGGCGAGCGCGCGCTACGGGCTGCAAGTGTCAGATGTGAATGCCGTCGTGCAGGCGGCGGTCGGAGGGCAGGCCGTGACCCAGGTGTATGAAGGGGAACGGTTGTTCGATCTCGTCGTCCGGTTTCTCCCGGAGTTTCGACAGGATGTCGATGCGATCGGCAATATCCTGGTCAGTACGCCGGATGGGGCACGGATTCCATTAAAACAGGTCGCCACGATCACAACGCAGACCGGCGCCTTCATCATCTATCGCGAGAACAACGAACGGTATATTCCGATCAAGTTCAGCGTGCGGGATCGTGACCTCCAAAGTACGGTCGAGGAGGCGCAAGCGCTCCTAGTCAAGGAGGTGAGCCTGCCTGAGCGGTATCGGATGGAATGGGCCGGTCAGTACGATCAGCTCAAAGAAGAACAGAAACGATTGGCGATGGTGGTGCCGATCAGTCTGATGATCATTTTATTTCTCTTGTACACCACCTTCGATTCGCTCAAGAACGCCCTCTTGGTGTTGAGCACTGTGCCGTTTGCGTTGGTGGGAGGGGTGCTCTCCCTTATGGCCACGCACACGAATTTCAGTATTTCAGCCGCAGTCGGCGTCATTTCGACGCTGGGGGTGGCGATCCTGGGAGGCGTCTTGCTCATCTCCAGGATTGAAGACTTCAGGCTTGCGGGGCTGACCCTTCGGGAAGCGGTTCGGAAGGGAGCCGACGTGCAGATGCGCCCGATCCTCATGGCGACGTTGGGCGCGGCCATCGGCCTGCTGCCTGCCGCGCTCGCGACCGGCATTGGATCGCAGGCCCAGAAGCCGCTGGCTCGTGTCGTGGTGGGGGGGATGCTGACGGCAGCCGTGTTGATTTTGGTGGTCTTGCCGGTGTTCTATGAAATTGTCCATCGACGCGGTGAGCGGAAGAGCAGCGAAGAGGAGGAAAGGGGATGACCGTGCAACTACGATATGCAGGTGTCTGGGGGATCGTCTTGTCGGTGGTGCTGGCGGGTATGGCGCAACCCCTTTGGGCTGAATCGGTCGTCAAGGCATGGGTCGTCCCGGTCCAGATGCCCTACGAGATGCCTCCGAAGGGGCAAGATCTTCCGGCTGAATCAGTCCCGCAGAATACGAAGCCTTTGACGCCTGAAGAGGTGCAGCGGGCGGAGGCCCTGCTGCCCTTGCTCGAAGGCAAGCAAGAGTTCTGGGCAATGGGAGAATTCGTGCATCTGGGCGAGCCAGCCGTGCCGGTCCTGGTCAAGGGGCTGACGATGTCGGGGCCGCGCATTCGATACAACGTCATTGAAACGATTTCGATGTTGAAGGCGGTTTCAGCCGTCCCCGCCCTCGTGGCAGCGGCCAAGGAGCCGAACGAGGTGCCCCGGGTGCGGGAACATGCCTTGCGGGTGGCGGTGCGATTGGATGCGGCCAAAGTGGTGGAGGCGATCGAGGTCATGGCCAAGGATCCGAATTCGTCGATCCGGAAAACTGCGGCATTCGAGGCCCGCTATGTGAGAGAGAAGACGGTGGTGCCGGTGCTGATCGGGATGGTGGCAGACGAGGAACGGTTTGTCGCCCTCTCAGCGCTTCATTCGCTCTGGATCCTGACCAGGCATGAAACGGAGTTTCACGATTGGGAGGCCTCAAGCAAGCAAGACCGCCAAGAATGGGGAGTCGAGTGGTCGGAATGGTGGAACGGCCAAAAGGATAGTTTCGAAATGCCGGATCCGAAGCGGTCAACCCATTCGCGGTAGCCGCGCGTCATTCAAAGTCTGCGGTTCGACGTTCGACGTTCAGGGTTTGAAGTTCCAAAAACTTCGAACCGCAAACGTCGAACCCTCCTCTCTTCTCTCGTCGGCCTCCGCCTTGCGGCTGCGAAAAACCCTGTGTTATATTTTTAAGAGCCCGCCGTTCGTTTCATGACTCATTCGAAGGACTATAGGTAAGGTTCATGGCTATTCTCCCGATTGCAAAGCTCGGCAACCCGATTCTCCGCCAGGTGGCGGCGAAGGTGGACCCTCGCGACATTCGCACGAAAGAACTGCAGCGCTTCATCGACGACCTCTTTGAAACCATGCTGGATGAGCCTGGCATCGGGTTGGCCTCGCCCCAGGTTTCCCGCTCGATCCAATTGGTGGTCCTGGGTTGTGAGGGCGATGGCGAGGATGCCTTTCCCAATACCGTCCTCATCAATCCCAAGATCGTGTTCTATGGTCCGCAGCAGGAAGAAAACTGGGAAGGCTGTCTGAGCGTCGACGGCTTGCGCGGGAAGGTCACGCGCCCCTCCCTGGTGCGAGTCCAGGCGCTGGATCGCGACGGCAAGTCGATCGATATCGAAGCGACCGGTCTCTATGCGGTTTGTATCCAGCACGAGATGGATCACCTGATCGGCAAGCTGTTCGTGGATCGGATGACCGATATGTCCACGCTCACGCAACTCGCGGAGTTCAGTCGCTATTGGCAAAAAGAATCGACCCCGGTCATTTAACCCGCCGTGAATAGACCGTCCCTGTGAAAATCCTTCTGCGCGTGCTTCAGTACCTCAGCCCCTACCGGTCCATGGTGGTGGGCACGTTTCTCTTTGCCGGTTTGGCGACGGCATTCGAACTGATTCCTGCGTGGCTCATCAAGGTGCTGATTGACGAGGTGATTCAGGCCCATCGCACGGAGCTGCTGTCGTGGGTGTTCGGCGGGCTGGTGGCGGCCTATCTGCTTCGTAATCTTTGCAGTTCGATGCGCATTCGGCTGAACAATTCGCTGGAACAGCAAGTCGTGCACGATCTGCACGTGCAGGTGTTTTCCTCATTGCAACGGCTCTCGATCAGCTTCTTCGAAAATCGTCCGACTGGCGAGATCATGTCGCGGGTCTTGAACGACACCGAACATATGCAGCGGATTTTTGTCGATGGGTTGGAGCAGACCATTACGGCCAGCCTCACCCTCATCGGGATCATGACGGTTCTCTTCTGGCTCAATTGGAAGCTGGCTCTGTTGGCCTTGCTGCCGATCCCGCTGCTGGTGCTCGGGGCTGCCGAGTTTACCAAGCGGGTGCATGGGCATTACCAGGCCATCCGCAAGGGAGCGGCCGAGCTCAACGCGCTGTTACAGGATGCGCTGGCCGGCATTCGCGAGACGATGGGGTTCAACCGGCAATCCTATGAACAGGAACGCTTCGGGCGAAAAAGTGACCGGTGCCGCCACGAGACGCTGCAGGCGATGTATCTTTGGTCGTTCTATTCGCCAGGCATGGCGCTGATCGGAAGTTTGGGCGGGGTGTTGGTGCTGTGGTTTGGAGTCGCCGAAGTCCTCCAACAGCATCTTTCGGTCGGCGAACTCGTAATGTTCATATCCTATTCGGCTCTGTTTTATGTGCCGATCAATCAAATTCATTCCGTCAATCACATGTTGCAACATGCTCTGGCGGCCAGCGAGCGAGTGTTCGACATTCTCGATATCGTACCGGACGTGCATGACCGGCTCGGGCTGGCGACGCCGCCGAACCGGCTGAAGGGCGAAGTGGCCTTTCAGCATGTGAAGTTCCACTATCGGGCGGATGTGCCGATTCTGATGGATATCTGTATTGCCGTGCAGGCCGGGGAGCGGGTCGCGTTGGTCGGACCGAGCGGAGCGGGAAAGAGTACGACGCTCAAGCTGATTCCGAGATTCTACGATGTGACGGATGGATCGGTTACGATTGATGGATACGATATCCGTGAGCTTCCGTTGGACTTTCTGCGAAGCCAGATTGGCTTGGTGCAACAGGAGCCGTTTTTATTTAACGGCACGGTCCGCGAGAATATCCTCTATGGGAATCTGTCGGCGGGACAGGATGCGGTGGAAGCCGCCGCTAAAGCCGCCCGTGCTCATGAATTCATCATGGCTCTGCCGGAGGGCTATGACACCTGGATCGGGGAGCGGGGCGTCAAGCTTTCAGTCGGGCAGAGACAGCGGGTGTCGATCGCGCGGGTCCTCCTGAAAGATCCTCCCATCGTCCTGTTCGACGAGGCGACCTCGAATATCGATACCGAAACCGAGGTGAAGATTCGGGAAGCCCTCAATGAGCTGACCAGGGGACGGACGACGATTATCATCGCCCATCGGCTGTCGACGATCCACGATGTGGACCGCATTATCGTCGTCGATCACGGTCATGTCGTCGAAGACGGGACGCACGAGGCCTTAATTGGGCGAGGCGGAGTCTACTCGCGGTTGTACGAAGCCCAGTTCCAAGTTTGACGTGAAGCGTCTCTAGTGAAGCGCACCTCGTTGGGGATAAGAGCGTATGGCTAATAGCTTATAGCTGGAATAAAGATACCCTTCTTCATTCCGGACCATGCGCTATTAGCTATACGCGATATGCCATTTTTTTGGACGAGAGACGAACGACGCTTCACGAACGACGGGTGAAGAATGAGAGGCCGTTGCGGATGGATCGTGCTCGTCGGTATACTAAGTTTCACGTGAGGGGGATAGAGCGATGGTGCTGATTTACGAAAGCGATCCGTTGGACAATGAAGACGCGCGTGGGCGATTCTATCATGTCTGCCGCGGACGAATCGATCGGACGGAAATTCAGCTTCCGGCCGGTGAAATGGTTTACGAATGTCCCGTCTGTGAGATTGATCTCGAAGCCGAAGATTTTTGGCTGGCGAGGCAGAAAGGGTCGGTGTAGCTCACAATGGCTGGAAGTGCAGGCAGGAAAACCGTATCCGTCTCTCGCGGGCTGATGATGCTCTGCGAGACCTGCTATGGAGAGGTTATGGAAGAGAAGTTAACTGACGCCAGGAATTTCGTGGCTGACCATGAAGCGCTGTTCGATACAATCTGTATGGGCTGTACCGATATTAACAGGCCGCTCATCGACGACATGCTCGGCAGTTCCGAGTGAGGCTGCTGAAAAAGCCTCTCTTCTCACCCGCCCACCCCTGGCGCGCCGAGACGCGCCTTTCACCAAGCGTCGTTCTCGCCTCGAAAGCATCCTCAACGTAGCCTGAAGGGTACGCCTCGGGTGCTTCCATCGGCTGCAGCCTCGCCAGCCGGACTTTTTGAGCAGACTTCCTAGCGGTGGATTCTTCTAGTCCTACTTGCACTCTTTCCCATTGAAGTACATGCAGGCCGATTCCCCGGATTTGACCTTCCAGGTTTTGATCACCGGCATCTGTCCTTCGCCACGCATTTCCACGACGAAGTCTACCAGGCTTGAGACCTGCAGCTTTTCCATGTGGGGCCGCGCGGCTTCCGGCACATCGATGTAAAAGACCGATCCGAGCGTGGAAATCAGAATGCGGTGGTTTTCGGCATCGACATAAATGATGGGGCTGTAGAAGCTTTTGTCTTCGGCGAAGCTTGGCGAAGCGGTCAGGGTGATGAGGAAGAAGCTGAAGGCGGCGGTGAGAAGAGTCGTACGCAAATGTGGCATGACGAGCGCTCCTTCTGTGAAATCGATCAGGTGGGCATTATCGCATTCATGTATTGAGGAAACAAATTGGAAATTCGCCTAAGTTTTCAGCCTGCCACTAGGCGGTTGTGGTGATTTGCGTCGGCATGACCGTCCCGCCCTTGATCCAGTAACAGCGAATGTCCGGTTTCGACTTATCCATGAGCGACACGAGCAGATAGGCCGGGATCGGCAGGTTGATTTTCGGCCAGATCTCTTCGTAGTCCGTGGCAATCTTGATGTCGGTGACGGAGGGGCGAGCCGGGTCATGTGGATGGGAATGGTAGACCACTTGCAGATCCAGGCCCTTGTTTCGAATGTCCTTCTTGGCCGCGGAAAAGTCAGCCATGTCCATCACAAAGGCAATCTCGGCCCGTTCGGCCGGTGAGAGCCGCTCCAGATGCGCAGCCTTTGCCGGGTCGAAGGACGACAGTTTCTCTGCTCCCTCAAGCGCGACGATGTTCTTGATCCGATAGATCTGGGTGACAGTGCCGTGGCTTCCGGCCAGGAGCCCGCAGCATTCGTAGGGATCGAGTTCCCTCGCGTGGGCTACCATGTCGTCGAGGATTGCTTGAGGAATGACGAGATCAGCCACGATAGTTAAATGGTGCAGCTGACGACATAGTCCATGCTGAGATCTTTGATCTTCGGATTCTCGCCGCAGAGCGGGCAGGCCGGGTCTTTGGGACGGCGAACCTTCCTGAATTTCATCTCCAGGGCATCGTAGATCATCAGGCGATCAGCCATGGTTTCGCCGATGCCGAGGATTTCCTTGATTGCTTCCGACGCTTGCAGGATGCCCATGGTCCCGGCGAGGACTCCCAGGACACCAGCTTCTTGGCAATTCGGAACCAAGCCAGCAGGCGGCGGCTCTGGGTAGAGGCAACGGTAGCAGGGATAGCCTGCATGGGGCTTGATCGTGGTGAGCTGCCCCTCGAAGCGGAACATGCTGGCGGAGATGAGCGTCTTCTTGGCGAAGAAGCAGGCATCGTTGACGAGGAAGCGCGTGGCAAAGTTGTCGGACCCGTCCAGCACGATGTCATATTCGGACACCAGCGCAAGAATATTATCGCTATCCACGTTCTGGTGGTAGGTCTTAATCGTGATTTCAGGATTGATGGCCGAGAGGGTTTTGCGGCCAGACTCCACCTTTGGCATGCCCACCGTGGCGGTCGAGTGCATGACCTGCCGCTGCAAATTCGAGAGATCGACGACGTCGCCATCGACCAAGCCGATGGTGCCGATGCCGGCTGCCGCAAGATAGAGTCCGGCAGGGGAGCCGAGCCCACCTGCGCCGATCAACAAGACTTTCGCCTTGAGCAGCTTCATTTGGCCCTTGCCGCCCATCTCATTGAGAATAATCTGGCGGCTGTATCGTTGAATCTGTTGTTCGGTCAGTTCCATGATGCCCTGTTACACGTAAAACGTGAAAGGTGAAACGTGAAGGATGAGGCCTCTATGCTTCCTGTGCCTTTCACGTTTTGCGTCTCACGTTTCACGCCGCGTTATTCGACCACATCCAATTCGATCGGGTCGACGATGACGCCTTTCTTGCGAAGGCCTGCGACCGCCCGTTCGACTTCCGCGCTCTCTCCGGTCAGCTCGACATCCATCCAGCCGGTGGTTTCCCGCACGTCCGCCCGCCGGACATTTGTGACCACCTTGAACTCGTGCCCGATCTGATAGATGACCGGCTCTTTGATCTTGTCTTCCGGAAACCGGATATGCACTTTCATGCTTGCCATGACTAGCCTCCTGCAATGGCTGGCACAATCGAGACTTCGTCGCCGCTTTTCAGCGAGGTCTCTTTGCCCTTGAGGAATCGAATGTCTTCCTCGTTGACGTAAATATTCACGAAACGGCGAAGCTCACCGGTTTCGTCACAGAGGCGATCCTTGATCCCGGGATGGGCGCTGTTCAAGGTATCGATCATTGCCGTGATGCTCGTGGCTTCTGTCTCGACCTCTCCCAGTCCCTTCGTGAGGGGACGGAGCGGGGTTGGAATGCGAACTTTAATCATGCGTCACCACCACCATTTTTCCCCATCTTAAAGGTTTTCTCGAAACTCGCGAGGCTCGGCTGAATGCGGTGAGGCCTGCCGACCGCATCGATCACCGCTTCCTGCGTCTTCAATCCGTTGCCGGTGATATAGGCGACCGTGACGTCGCCTTTCTTGATCGTGCCCTGCTTGACCAGCTTCTGCAGCACGCCGATCGTGACCCCGCCGGCCGTTTCCGCGAAGATCCCTTCCGTTTGCGCCAGCAGCTTGATCCCTTCGACTACTTCCTCGTCCGTCACCATGTCCATGGAGCCCTTGCTCTCGGCCGTGGCTTTGAGCGCGTAGTAGCCGTCGGCCGGGTTGCCGATGGCCAGCGACTTGGCGATGGTCTTCGGTTTTACCGGCTTGAAGAAATCCCGTCCCGCCTTGAAGGCCGTCGAAATGGGGGAGCAGCCTTCGGCTTGCGCGCCGTTGATCCTGGTGCGCACCTCGTCGACCAGCCCCAGGGTTTTCATTTCATGGAGACCCTTCCAGATCTTGGTCAGGAGCGAGCCGGAGGCCATCGGGATGACCACTTGATCCGGCGTGCGCCAGCCGAGTTGCTCCACGGTTTCGTAGGCGAGCGTCTTCGAGCCTTCCGCATAGTAGGGGCGCACGTTGATATTCACGAAGGCCCAGGGATATTCGCCGGCAATTTCGCTGCAGAGGCGGTTGACGTCGTCGTAGTTGCCTTCGACTTCGACCACGTTCGGCTTGTAGATCAAGTTGCCGAGGACCTTGGCCGCTTCCAGATCGCCGGGAATGAACACGTAGGCGCGCATGCCGGCGGCAGCCGCATGGGCTGCGACGGAATTGGCCAGATTGCCGGTCGAGGCGCAGGCGATGGTTTCAAATCCCAGTTCGCGCGCCCTGGTGATGGCGACGGCGACTACCCGATCTTTGAACGAGAGGGTGGGATGGTTCACCGTGTCGTTCTTGATGTAGAGCTCATCCAGCCCCAGAAAGGCGCCAAGATTTTTCGCGCGCACCAGCGGGGTCATGCCGGCATGGGGGCCGAGAAAGTTCGGTCCCTCAACCGGCAGGAGATCGGCGTAGCGCCAGATGCTCAATGGCCCATCTTGGATCTTCTTGCGGGAAATGTTCTTTTTGATTTCCTCGTAGTTGTACTTCACTTCGAGGGGGCCAAAGCACATCTCGCAGACGTGGATCGCCTTCGTCGGATATTCTTTTGCGCACTCGCGACAAACCAGCGCTTTCATCTTCGCCATGGTGCCTCCACCTTACGTCACAACGTCATAGGGTTATGGCCGGACGGTACAGCCAGCAAACGGATCGCCGTCGTCGAACAACTCGGTAATCGTCGGGTGCGCGCCGCAGAGCGCGCAATCGGGATTGCGTTTCACTTTAATCTCTCGGAACAGCGTCTTGCGCGCATCGAAGTCCAGGAGCCGGTTCGTGAGCGGCTGCCCGATGCCCAGGATCAGCTTCAAGGCTTCTGTCGCTTGAATCGTGCCGATGATGCCGGCCAACACGCCGATCACGCCAGCTTCTTGGCAGGACGCGACCAACCCGGCAGGCGGCGGCGTCTTGAACACGCAACGATAGCAGGCGGACTGCTTCGGCACAATGGTCGTCACACGCCCGTCGAAGCGCAGGATGCCGCCATGGACCAGCGGCTTCCCGGCAAAGAAACAGGCGTCGTTGATCAAGAACTTGGCCGTGAAGTTATCGACCCCGTCGATGACGACGTCGTAATCGCTAATGATCTTCAGCGCATTGGCGGCCGTGAGCCGCTCTTCGTACATCGAGACCTGGACGTCGGGGTTCAAGCCCTGGATCTTTTCTTTCCCTGAGAGGACCTTGGGCCGTCCGACATCCGACGTATGGTGCAGGATCTGGCGTTGCAGATTGGTCAGGTCCACCACGTCGCCATCGATGAGGCCGATGTGCCCGATCCCGGCCGCAGCCAAATAGAGGGCGGCAGGCGAACCGAGGCCGCCAGCGCCGACCAGGAGGATCTTGGCCTTGGCGATCTTCTTCTGTCCCTTGCCACCGACTTCAGGCAATAGAATATGCCGACTGTAGCGGGATATTTGATCTTCGGTAAATTCCATTTCGATACTCGTCGCTCGTCGTTCGTGAAACGTCCGAATGCTCGAACGAGATACGCTTCACGAGGTGCGCTTCACGCGCTAAATGTTAAAATACTTTTCGATGCTGATATACCGCTCGCCCGTGTCGCAGAGGATGGTGACAACGTTTTTGCCTGGCCCGAGTTCCTGGGCCACTTTCTGCGAGGCAAACACGTTGGCTCCAGCGGAGATGCCCACCAAGAGGCCTTCCTTCTTCGAGAGCTGCTTGGCCGTTTGATAGGCCTCGTCGTCGGTCACCGTGATCACGCGATCCAGAATGGCCCGGTTCAGCACTTTCGGGATGAACCCTGCGCCGATGCCCTGAATCTTGTGGGGGCCTGGCTCTCCGCCGGATAAGACCGGCGATCCGGCCGGTTCCACTGCAATGATCTTCACGTCGGGATTCCGCTCCTTGAACAATTCCCCGCAGCCGGTAATGGTGCCGCCCGTGCCCACTGCCGCCACGAAGGCATCGATCTTTCCATCGAGCGCTTCCAGAATCTCGAGCGCCGTGGTCTTCTTATGCATGGCCGGATTGGCCGGGTTCGAAAACTGATCCGGCATATAGTACGACGGATTCTGCGCGATGATGCTTTCCGCCTCGCGAATCGAGCCCTTCATCCCTTCCCAGGCCGGCGTCAAGACGAGCTGCGCGCCATAGGACGATAAGAGACTCGCCCGCTCCATGCTCATGCTTTCCGGCATCACGAGGATCAGCTTATAGCCACGGACCGCTGCGACCAAGGCCAGTCCGATCCCGGTGTTTCCGCTGGTCGGTTCGACGATGGTGCCGCCAGGCTTCAAGGTGCCGAGTCGTTCCGCCTCGTTGATCATATTGAGGCAGATCCGGTCCTTGATGCTTCCGCCCGGGTTAAAGAATTCGACTTTGCCGTAGATCGAGGCTCCGCCTGCTGGAGATAACCGGTTCAGACGCACCAGGGGAGTCCGTCCAATCAGTTCCGTAATGTCTTTGTGCAGTTGCATCGTCACCGGCCACCTCCCATATAAAACAAGAACTCGACCCGGTCGCCGTCATTCAGGCTGGTGGTGGCGAGGTGATTCCGGTCCAACATGGTGTCGTTGACTTCGACCGCAACCATTTGTGGTTCGATCTTTTTGGCCTGGAGGAGGTCGAGGACGGTTCCCCCAGAAATCTCTTCTGCTTTGCCATTGATTTTGACCTGCATGAAGACTCCTAAGATGGCCCAGAGATTAAACAATTTCAACACGTTATCAAAGCGACTTTGCCATTGTCAAGGCAACGAAACCAGCCGCCTCGCGGCTTGACTTTGTCCGCCATAGGCCGCCACTATGCCGTCTTTTGGAGGAGCGATTGCATGTGGAAACGCAATTTCATGTTCCGGTCCGCTGAGGCCACTCCGCTCAAAGAATCAGAAAACGAGCTGTTTCACGATACCGATCCCGCCATGGACAGCGCCGGACTCCAATTAGAGAAGTTTTTATCGGTATGGATTCAAGGCGACGGGGAGGACGAAAAACCGACGGCCTTCACCAATATGTATGTCCGCACGGCGACGTTGGATTTTGCCAAGCGGGTGGGTTTTCTCCAGCCCCTTCAAGGCCGCACACATCAGATCAAACAGTTGCTCACGCCGGGCCAAAAGCAATTTCTCCAGCACTGGCTTACCACCGCAGCGCCCCAGGCCTGGGAGGCCACGGACGAGCATTTCAAGATGTTGTTCGAGCTCGACTAACATTCTATGAGAGCCCTCCGCTCCCACTCCATCCTGCGATCCTTTTCTCTCGTCTTGGCGCTGCTCACGGTTCCGGTCGGGGCAGGCTGGAGCGCGACGGTGGAGGTCTATTATGCGCCGGAGGATGCGCCGCTCGATCGATTGGCAACGCTCTACGGCCATGCGAAACGCTATCTCTATGTTTCGGTCTATGGGCTGACCTCGCCCCGCGCCGTGGAGGCGATGGTCGCGGCGAAGAAGCGGGGCGTCGATGTGCGTCTGATTACCGACCGGCAACGCACCGAGGACGTGAAGCAGCGGGCGGCGCTCCATACGTTGCACCTGGCCGGCATTCCCATTTTGATCAACGAGCACGACGGGCTCATGCATCTGAAGCAGGTCGTGATCGACGATGAGGTGAACACCTCCGGCTCGATGAACCATACGACGAGCGGCAACCACTATAACGATGAGCGGCTGGACGTCATGACCGATCACGCGATCAGCGTCAAAGCGCGTGAGAAATTCCTGGCGATGTGGAACGATCACAGCCGGTATCGGGCCTGGGACGCGCATTGAATAGCATGGCAGATATGATTGAACAGACAGACGTCGCAGTGGTGGGGGCGGGGGGCGGTGGAGCCGTCCTGGCCCTGGCCCTGGCCAAGCAAGGCATCAGCACGATCGTCTTGGATCAAGCCGCCGGCCCGCCTCAGGGCTTGCGGGGAGAAATCCTCCAGCCGAACGGGCAGCAAGTCCTGGATCGTCTGGGCATCTTGCAATCCTTGCCGGCTGAGGCCACGAGATCCGTGCGGCACTTTCACTTTTGCCGGGCTGGAGGGACGCGCCTCTGCAGCATCGACTATGGCGACCTGCCTGCTCCCTACAATCGCGCCATCGTGACCCTGCCGAACGTGGCCCACCAGGCCATCGTCGCGGCGGTGCAGCAACAGAAGAGCGTGACGCTCCGTTACGGCACGTCTTTCACGGGTTTGTTGCGCGAGGGCAATCAGGTGGTAGGGCTGTCCACGACAGGGCCGGAAGGGACGAAGCAGATCCGCGCCAAGATCGTCGTCGGCGCAGATGGGGCCTTTTCGAAAGTGCGAGAGGCGCTGAAGATCCCCGCCGATCTGCATCTCTATCCGGACGGCTATCTCATCGCGATTCTCGAATCGGATGAGCCGGTCTCGGAATCCTTTTACTATGTTGGGCACAAAACGATTTTGGGTCTCTTTCCCGCGACGGGGAACAAGGTCTATCTCTTCTACATGATCCCCAGCGGCTCGATGGAGGCCGTGAAGCAGCGCGGCATTTCCGCGCTACAACAAGTGTGGACGAAGATCGCGCCGCAATTTGCCGGCTTGTTCCGGCGTCTCAGCGACTGGAGCCAGACGGCCTACATGCCGACCGGGCGGGTACGGACTCCGACCTGGGTGGCGGACGGAGCAGTCCTGATCGGCGACGCAGCCCATGCGATGAATCCCCATGCCTCGCAGGGGCGCATGCAGGCGATGGTCGATGCCATGGCCCTCTCCGATCTCTTGCCTGGCTGTCTGGTCGATCGGGACTATTCAGCCGCCAGGCTGAAAGAGTTCGAGCGAATCAGGCGGCCTCATGTCACCATGCTGCAGCGATTGGCCGACCAGCAAGTGTTCTATTGGAATACGGGTAATCCAGCGGTGGCCTTCCTGCGCGACCGCGTGTTTCAGACCTTGGACCGGAATGAGCGGCTGCGTTATCAGGTCCTCTCCACCACGGCAGGGTTGCGGACAACGGCCCCGTTCGATTTGATCGATCGCGTCATCGCCGCAGGGTTCCTGCCGGATTTCCGCATAAACGAAAAAACTCCACATCCGAAGTCTTCGTGAGGAATAGTTTATGACTGAACGTGTGATCGAGGGACTGCCTGGCGAAACCCAGAATCTGTTGCAGGCCTATACGAAAGACGTCAAAGGCGTCTTCGGGGACCAGTTGGAAGGGATGCTGCTCTATGGGAGCGCTGTCCGAGGGGAGTTTCTTCCTGGGCGGTCCAACCTGAATATTCTTCTCCTGGTGTCGTCCTATGACAGCGCCGTCCTGAAACAGTACAGTTCGTTGCACCGTAAATGGAGCAAGGAACAGATCCTGGTGCCGCTTTTCCTGACGGAAGAGGAGTTGCGCGCTTCGGCAGGGGTCTTCCCCTTGGAGTTTCTGGAAATTCAGGAACAACATCGAGTCCTGGGAGGGCGCGATCCCTTTATCGGCTTTCACGTGAAGAGCGACCGGCTGCGAGAGGCCGTGGTCCAGGGCCTCACAAGCAATCTGTTACGGCTGCGTCAACGCTATGTGGAAGGGGGCGGAAGCGACGATGCCACGACGATTTTGCTGCCGCTTTCGATCACTTCGACGATTCCGCTTTTGCGAGGGGTGCAGCGGCTCCTCGGTCGTCCGGTTCTCTCTCAGTCCGACGCCGTGATCAAGGATGTGGCCGAGCAGTTGAAGCTGGATCTGCAGGGGCTGCTTGACGGGTTATTGCTCAAGCGGGGCCAGATTTCTCCCGGACCGCAGGAAGTGCCTCGTCTCTTCGACCGGTATCTGCAGACCATGACGTTGCTCACTCGAACAGTCGAACGATTGCCTCAGGCGGGGCAGTGATGACGAAGATCGTTGTCATAGCAACGGCCCTCTGTCTCGTCCTCGTTGCGGGGATCGCCCAGGCTGTGCCCTACGATCGGCCCAAGATCCAGTTGCCGGAGCCGCGAGGCTATGTGAGCGACCATGGACAGGTGGTCGATGGAGAGTGGAAGGAACGGATCCGATCCGTCTGTCAGGATTTGGAACGGAAGACCGGCGTGGAGATGGTGGTGGTGACGGTTCCGAACATCAAACCCTTCGGGACGGTCAACGAATACGCGACGGCGCTCTATGCCAAGTGGGGCATCGGGTCCACGCAACAGGAGCATGGCGTGTTGGTGCTGGTAGCAGTGGAGGAACGGCAGGCGGCCATTACGCTGGGCCGGCAGATGCTGCCGGTGATTACCCCCACGGTGATGAATCAAGTCGGGCACGAGCATCTGCAGCCGTTGATCGATAGGGGCCATTTCGGCGAAGCCTTGTATCGCACGGTCGTCTCGTTAGCCGCGCCCGCGCAAAACATCCGGGTCGGGACCCTCTCGAAGACGCATTTCAAAGGCGTCGGCTTCTGGATCACCCTCTTTACCAGCATCGGGGCCATCTCCTTCTTCTGGTGGATCAGCCGACCGGACCTCCGGCATCCCTACAAGCGAATCCAAAAAGGCGAGTATTGGGGAACGGGGCAGGGGGGATTCGGGGGGAATTTCGGGGGATTCGGAGGGGGGACGGGAAGCGACGGGTGGAGATAGGGGATAGCGAGGCAACTGGTATGGTCTCTGTGCTCGCGGAACGCGCACGATCAGAATGTGCTCGTTCGACGCGCGCACTAGAGGATCAACCAGGCCGCACTACCTTTGCGTGGAAGCGAGCGAGCCTGGAGGGAGCATTGATAACGATGTTTCCTGATTGCACCGATCAGATGAACCCGTTGCAAAGAGCATGAAATCGCCGTAAAGTTATGTCACCCCTAGAATGGAGTGATGCTTATGCCAAAGTCCGTTGCACAGCTTGAGCAGGAGGCGCGGCACTTGCCGACGCAAGACCGTGCGTTGTTGGCGCATCATCTCATCGCGAGCATCGATCCCGGCGAAGATGTCGATGCGGAAGCAGTCTGGCTGGAGGAAGCAGAAAGACGCTACCAAGCGTATCGCCAGGGAACACTGACTGCTAAGCCAGCCGAGCAAGTCTTTCGCGAAGCAAAATCCCAACTCAAATGACCGCAATCGTTTTCCTTTCTCCTGCCCAGGAGGAGATGACTGCAGCAGCAGGTTACTACCAAACCCAATCACTAGGGTTGGGCGCAGAATTTCTCGCTGAAGTAGAACAGACGATTGCTGCAATTGCCCTGCATCCAAAAGCCGCCCCGAAAGTAAAACGGAACATCCGCCGTCGCCTTTTGAAGCGGTTCCCTTTCGGCATTCTCTATGTTGCCACCGTCGATGAAATTGTTGTCGTCTCCGTTATGCATCTCCGTCGCCGTCCCGGTTACTGGGAAGGCAGGCTGGGCGCATCTAAGCAATCGCAGTAGTGCTGTGCTCGCGCAACGCGCGGCCTCAGAAGGCCCTCGTTGGACGCGCGCAATGGGAGACCATCAGACCACCCTTCCCCATTGAGAGGGGAGTAACGAGCGAGCTTGGAGGGATGGGAAAGGAGCCGCCAGACCGTCCTTCTTGCTCGCAGAACGCGCAAGATGAAACTGTGCTCGTCCGATGCGCGCACTGAAGGCCAGTCTGGCGACTCCTTTGGGAGATGTGGAGTAGAAGACCCTCGTTGGGCACGCGCAGTGGGAGACCCTCTAGCCTGGGCTCAAGGGAGAAGGTTGAGGACGGCCTGCATGTCTGGAAAGGCTATCTGGGAATAAGCGCCACGGACTTAATATGAGATTGCCGGTCGACACAATTATTGCCGAAGACAAGCTCATGCGCTATCTGCTATTGCCGCAAGTACGTGGTGATAAGTCGGCTTTTCTGGCGCAGGCTGGCTATGTCCTGGAAAATGCCGGTCAACTGCTGCACGATTTGCGGACACAGATTGTGTCCGTCGATGCGGTGCCAGTGGAGTCCAATAAGTTCGGGCAATATTACGAGATCTGCAGCACTCTTATCGGCCCAAATGGCGTAAAGCTGGCCGTTCGTACGATTTGGATGACGGAACACTTGTCGGGAATCACGAAGTTCGTTACACTGATTCCAGGCAAACGGAGGGCAGAATGAAGTTCGAGTTGTACACTGATGTGGCATTAGCGTGCGATCTGCCGGCTCATCGTCTCCGTCGTGGCGACATCGTGAAGCTAGTGGATCGCCACACGGCTCCTGACGGTGTGCAAGGATACTCGATTGAAGTCTTCAACGCTCTCGGCGATACGATTACCGTGACTGCCGTTCCTGCCTCCGCTCTCGAAGCTCTCCGCGAAGATGAAGTGCTCTGCGCTCGGACACTGTAGCGAGACGAGCCTTTCCGCCTCTATAAAGTCTATTTCGCTAGCCCGTGAGAGGCCAGACCTGATGATCTCCTGTGCTCGTGCAACGCGCGGGGGCTTGTCTGTCTGGTTGGCTGGTCTACCTCGTCTATCTGGTTTCCCAGGATGAATTTCCAGCCCGATCAACCAGACAAACCAGATAGACGAGATAGACCAGATGAACCAGCTTTCGCTCGACGCGCGCACTAGAGAATCAACCAGGCCGCACTACCTTTGAGCGGAAACGAGCAAGCTTGGACGGAGCATCTATAGCGTTGTTCTTTTCTCGTGAAGCGAGAGCGCTGCGGTGAGATTTTCCAGTATCCTGCTAGGCTGCGCGGGAGGGTTTGACCTTTGCGGCCTTCATCACACCGCTCTTGAGGACAATTTCGCAAATGTGGTCGAGGCGTTCGATATGTTCGTAGGCGGCCCAGGGATCGGCTGCGACGGCACAGACTCCATGGTTGGCCTGCCCGACGATATCGAAAGCAAGCGTTCCATCCTTCCCGAGTCCGAAACAGTCAGCTGTCACGTCTGCTAATTCACGAGACAAAGCCGGCAACGCAGGGACCGTTGGCCCCACGCGCGTATAGCGTGAGATTTCAGGGAATTCCGCGCTGATGGCCTGGAGGTCGCAGCCGGCATAGATGGCGGCAACGATGTGCGTGGCATGGACATGTACGACGGTTCGGGTTTTTCTCGTATCGCGCTGCAAATTCCAGTGCATCCAGAGTTCGCCGGATGGCTGCTGCCCGTCGCGGACGTTCGGAGTCTGAGCGCCGGTCTGAGGGTCCGTCAGAATCTCAATCCGCACGATATGTTCCGGGTGCACGATGGTCTTCCGCCATCCTGAGGGGGTGATGTAGAGATACTTTCCCTCGCGCTTTCGCATACTGATGTTGCCGTCTCTGGTCGTAATCCAGCCGCGTTCATACACGCGTCGCATTACATCGCCGATTGCTGTCAGCATATTGGCCCCATACGTGAAAGTCTTTTACCCTGACGTATCGGCGTTTTTCGCCGTATTCTTGAGCCTGAAGGGACGAGGGGGGCTGATGGCTGTAGAGAAACGTGCCCCGGTTCGTCTGTCTAGTTTTCCTGGATGAATTTCCAGCCTAATCAACCAGACAAGCCAGATAGACCAGATGAACCAGCTCGCGCTCGATGCGCGTACTAGAGGATCAACCAGGCCGCACTACCTTTGAGTGGAAGCGAGCGAGCTTGGAGGGAGCATTGATAGCGGTGATTCCTCTGCGCGCAGAGAAAGTTTCCTAGCATCGGCTTCATCATTCTTCAGCGCTCATTCGATGTAATCCCGCTTTTGCAGGTTGTGACGCGCGCACAGTAGCTGGACATTCTCGGCTGTGAGCGAAGTGCCACCTCTTGAGAATGGGACGATGTGGTCAAAGTGAAGTTCGTCGTGTGCATCGCATAGCCGACATTTCCCACCGTCTCTTTTCCATACTTCAAGTTTGACAGCAGTTGGGATTATTCGGCGCCGCTCCGCGTCCATATGAACTGGCTGAGCAAAGTCCTCTTCCCCCTCTACCGCCACGAGTTTGAACTTATAGACAACTCTATGGTCGTCGCGCTCCTGCCAGGCATCAACGAGATGAAAGACCCCGTTGTATGACCATATGCCTGAGCGAATCTTTTCATAGACGCGAACCCGCTCTGGGGCACGTTCTCCGACTTTGAATCTCTGCGCGGCCTCATGGAATTTACCGTTCTGGGTGAGTTTCCCTGATGGAAGGGCTCCGGGCTGATTAACCACCTTTGGGTTAGGGCAGGACGTGACCTTTGGATGGTCGTGGCCCTCATAGATCAGCGTTGTTCCTCCGTCTTCGAGACGATCACGGTAGGGAGCATTACGGCGCACCGACATCAGAATGACGGAGTGATTGCCGCCAAGGCCGAAATTCATTCCCCGCTGGAGGCTGATACCTTCGCGCCGACACATTTCGTTATGCGATAGAACGTTATCACTCATGTGCTGATTCGCTACGTCCGATTATGATATTTGCCGCGGCGAGTCTACTGCAAAGACGTAGATGTATCCATCACTCTGTGGAGTGAGCGAATCGCAAGGCTAGTGCTAGTCTTGCATCGTAATTTGCTGATGTCCTGAGCCAGATTCTGAAAGCCTTGGCGCGATTGCGCGTAGAGAGGAACGGTTTGGCCTTCCTCTAGGGCTTAGAGGGCGGCCCGGTTGGTGCGGATTCTAGGCTGCTTGCGAGAGCCACTTGTGGATGGCGTCGAGGAGGGTGTCTTTTCTGATGGGTTTGGTCAGGTGGTCGGAGCAGCCTGCGGCTAAGCTCCGTTGGATTTCTTCCTGGAAGGCATGGGCGGTCAAGGCGATGATGGGGGTGGGTTTTCGGTTGGAGGATTTCTCCCATTCCCGGATGGTTCTGGTGGCGGTATGTCCGTCCATCACAGGCATTTGCACGTCCATCAGCACTAGGTCGTAGTGCTTGGCCCGGTGCATGTCGACTGCCATTTCCCCTGTTTCGGCAATATCCAGCTGGTAGCCGGATTGTTTCAGGTAGGACCGGATGAGTACTTGGTTGTCGGCTGAGTCGTCTGCGATGAGAATCGTCGCCTGCATCTCAGTCCTGGCGGGGCTGGTGGCTGAGTCGTATTCGGAGGCGCTCGCCGTGCGTTTGATGGCCATGCCGAGGGCATGGGACAGCTTCCGCTTGGTCAGGGGTTTGGTGACGTAGCCGCCGAGCCCTTGGCTGTAGGCATGCCGAATGTTCATGCTGCGCACGTCGGAGACGAAAATAATGACCATCACGCCCCGGTCTTTTGCGATCTGGATCAGTTTCATGCGGTGCGGCGTGTGGTCCAGGGAGAGGTCCCCCAGGTCGAGAAACATCAATGTGGGGGCGGAGGGGGCGCCTGGTTCCGTGTTGGTCAGGAGGGCCAAGGCCGAGTCTTCGTCGCTCGCGTCGTTGACGGTAGCGCCCCAGGATTGCAGGGCTTCGCCGACGAGCCTGCGGCAGCCGTCGTTGTTGCTGACCAGCAGGGTTTGCATCCCAGTCAGTTCGTTGCCGGGCGACGAAGCGGCTGCGTTTGGGTTCTCGGGCATGGCGAAGCGGGCGGTAAAGTAGAAGGTGCTGCCTTTTCCCAGGGTGCTCTCGACCCAGATCTTTCCCTTCATGTGCTCGACGAACTGCTTGGAAATGGCCAGGCCCAATCCGGTGCCGCCGTAGAGCCTCGTGGTCGAGCCCTCGGCTTGGGTGAAGCGGTCGAAGACATGGTGGAGTTTTTCCGCCGGGATGCCGATGCCCGTATCCGACACGGCGAAGCGCAAGGCGCCAGGCTGGTTCGCCTCGGTATCGTTGGTGACGCGGACGGCGATCTCTCCACGATCGGTAAATTTGATGGCGTTGCCGACGAGGTTCACGATGATTTGCCGCAGGCGCTGGGGGTCGCCGATCAGTTCGACCGGCACATCCGGCGCGGCGGAGACCAGGAGCTCGATCTCTTTTTCTTGCGCCCTGAGCGCCATGAGTTCCGTGGCTTTGTCCAGGACTTCATGGAGGTCGAAGCCGATCTGTTCGAGGTCGATGTGCCCCGATTCGACTTTGGCGAGGTCGAGAATGTCGTTGATCAAATCGAGGAGGTTGGTGCTCGACCGCCGCAAGATACCGAGATGCTCCTGCTGCTCGGGCAGCAGGGGGCTTTCCGCGAGGAGATCCGACATGCCGATGATGGCGTTCATCGGGGTTCTGATTTCGTGGCTCATGGTCGCGAGGAATTCGCTTTTGGCCCGGCTGGCCGCTTCCGCCTGCTCCTTCGCGCGATGGAGGTTGGCCTCCGCGTCCTTTCGTTCCAGCTCGTGCCCGATCCATTGGGCGGTGAGTTTCAAGAACGTTTTTTCGTAGCCGGCGAAGGGCCGTTCCCGCGGTTCCTCGCAGGAAAAGCTCAACGATCCATAGAGGGTGCCGTTCACGTAAATGGCGATGCCTGCAAAGGCTTGCGGGGCAGACACCATGTCGTCAGCCGGCGGGCTCCATTCGGACTGCTCCGGAGACGAAAAGGTGATGGCTTCCCGGGACCGGGTCGTCCATTCGCAATAACTTCCGCGCAACGGATGTCGTGTGTCCGCCGGGCATTTCGATTTCGGGCTGACAATTTCTTGGAGTTCATAGCTGTCGCCGTCGATCCGCGTCACCATGCCGGTGGGCAAGGCCAAGGCGCTGCAGCCTAACGTTAAGACGCGACGGAGCCGCTGCTCCCAGTCGGCGGCATCCACGGTGATTTCGTGTAGGGCGCGGAGGAGGGTCTCGCTCGTCTTGAGCGTGTCCTCGGCCCGGCGGCGCTCCTGCATTTCCTCCAGGAGGGCCTGTTTGCCCTTGCGCTCCTGGTCCAGGCTCTCGCTCATGACGCTATAGACCACGCCCATGATCAGGAGGATCGAAATGCGAATGAGGTGGCCTTCGAGGAACAGCGCGTTGCCTATCGAGAGGTAGAGCATGGCTCCGTAGAGGGCGGCAATGATGGCGGAGAAGGCGATCTTGAGTTGGAGCGTGCTCATCGAGGCGGAAATGAGGATGATCAGGAAATAGGCCAGGTAGAGGTCGGACCCCAATTGTTCGGTGGCGTAGATAATGCTGGAGGTGATCGCGGTGTCGATGAGCAGCAGGACGATCGTGAAGGCGCGGCTCTCGATCACGCGGATCGGCAGGAGAAACGCGGCTGCCAGCAAAGACAAGAGCCCTAGTACGAGCACTTCCTGGACCGGGCGGGGGAGGATCGTTTCCGGGGTATAGAGGACTTGATAGGCGAGCACGATGGACACGAGACTCTGCAGCATGAGGACCTGGACGCGATAGCGGCCCATGTTCATGGGAGTTTGAAACAGTGGGAGTGTTGGATCTCTGCGGTCAGACACCAATTGGGCAGCCTCTTGTCATTGCGGTGGCGACGGCTTCAATCGTGGGAAATCTGGCTGAAATGCGCAAGGTATCAGGATAGTGCACTTACGTAGATCTGCAAGTATTTTCCATTTTCAGGCAGGCATAATCCCTCCGCATCTGTTGCCTGGCGTCTGGCGCGATGGTGCTGGTGCGGAGGGGATCGAGGGTTGAGACTAAGGGGCAGACGTTCGCTTCGGAACTGTCCGGCCTTCTTCGAGATCTTGGAGGTCGGCCCAGGCAGTGAGGTCGGTGCGGGAGGGGTCGATGGCGTCTCTGAGTTTGTTGAAGTAGTCCTGTTTCTCTGGTGTGCTGGGCCCGCGAGTCAGCATCTCCCTGTTCCATGATTCCAGCTCGGCTTGGGGATGGGCTTTGGCCGTCCGGATGAACCAGCTCACCACGGCTTCGTCTGAGGGATTGGCTTTGACGGCGGACGTGAACTGCTCGGCCGTGATGCCGGCGAATTCCAGGAGCCGGTCATCCATGGGGCAGGGATAGATGTATTCGCCTTCGGTGCCTGCCAGCGTGGCGCAGCATTTATCGATCATCCGTGCCAGGTGGACGTAGCCTTCCAGGGTGGCGCGCATGCTGCGGGGAAATGATTGCCGTAGATCCATTGATCGTTCCTGTGCGGGCTCTACTACGCCTCTCCCCATGAGGGGAGAGGCGTGAGATAAGAGGCTTAGACCAACTTGTGATTCTTGAACGTCAGGTTCTTTACGACGACTTCGCCGTTTTCGTAGGAAATGTTCCGGCGGGTGGCCGGGAGATCCGCTGATCCGATCCGGACGTAGGTGTCGGTGATGCTTTCCGCGTTGGTCAGCTTTCCGTCGGTGGGGGAGTAGTAGTACACGCTGTACTTGGTGGTCAGGTTCTTCTGGTCCTGGGTGACGGCGCTTTCTTCCACGTTGATCGTGAAGGCAAAGGGCGTCATGCCGGGATGGGCCATCTTGCGGTTGATCTGGGTGATGCGGTTGTCTTTGAGGCGATAGAACGAGTTCGATCCGTGGATGATCAGTTTCGTGCCGAAGGGATGGCCGTCCTCTTCCATCGTCAGGGAGTACTTGCCATCCGACTCCTCGAAGCTTCGCGGGCCGCGGTGCACGGCGATCATCCCGAGCTGTTCCTGCGCCCACTTCTGCACGTCGGCATCGCCCAGTTGGACCGAAACTTCACGAGGGCCCTTCACCATGATCGGTCCGCTGGTTTCCTTCCCGTTCACGTTGACGGTCAGGTCGGCCGTGAATCCCTTGAAGTCTTTTTCCCAGCGCGCGGTTTTCTCGAAGGCCTGGCGCAGCATTTCGCGGGCGTTGGGGTCATCGGCGACGGTCGGTGCATTCGGCTTCTCATGTTCCATGGGGGTCTCCTTAGTGATTCAAAATAAGATGCGTATTATACGCTTCGGGGAAAACCAGCCACAAGCGCTCTCATGCCGCGATAGGCGGCTTGGCGTGACAGGCGCGAGGCGCAAACCCTGGTTTCGCAGGCCTCGCGCCTCCCGCGCCTCGTTCCCGCTTGGGGCTAGAAGATCTGGAAGAAATTGAGCATTTCCGCTATACTGCGCCGCGCGGGGGCTTTATTCCCACGTAGAACGAAAGGATGGCTATGGAACGACGGGCTGCTTCTCATACCGAAGAAGAAGAGATGAATCATCGCCGCAAGCTGCTGAATGCCGCGAAACGGGGCGATCAGAAGGCCATTGGCAAGCTTTTAGAACTCTATCAAGTGCGGATCCATAGTGGCGATATGGTTCAGAAGCTGAATAAAACCTCTGCCACACACAAACTTCAGGCACAGCTCGCTGAAGGGAAACCAGTGAAGGGCGGGGGAGGAAGCCACGGCAAAAAGACGGCACCTGCGAAGCTCGCTCCAGCAAAGGCTGCTCCGGCGAAACCAGTAGCGGCGAAGCCGGCTCCAGCGAAAGTGGTGCCAGCGAAGACCACAGCGAAACCGAAGGCCACGCCGAAAGTTGCGCCGAAAGCGAAAGCGAAACCAGCGAAAGTCGCAGCAAAGAAACACAAGAAGTAGCAGACTGCGACTATTGGACGGCTACCCGGAGTCCCCCTCCCGCCAGTTTGGCGGCGATTTCTTCCGCTTGTTCCAGCGCCCCAGAAAACACGATGGCTTCCCCATCATGGTCGATCTTCCAGGCCAGCTCGAAAGCCTTCGAGCTGGTCATGCCTGGAATGTGTTGGCAAAAGAGGGCAATCACTTGCTGGTAGGTATGGCACTCGCAATTGAACACAATCACACGGGCGTCGAGCCCAATATTGGTGCCGGTACTGGCGATCTCTGTCGGGATGGGGGGTGCGAGGGGAGTCTTGATGCCTGCCATAGGGGGGAATTCTAGCAGAATTTGTCCCGACTTTAATATCCGGTGCGCACGAGCAGATGGTTGGTGCTCGGCCAGTTCTCTCGAGTGCAGGATTGCGCATAGAGGGCGAAGTGTGCAGGGGAGTCTGTGACCGGTTGAAGCTGCTGCACCAATGCCAGGGTCTGCGTATAGACGAGTGCGGCGGAGGTCTTCACGAGGGCCAGCCCATATTCGAAGCGGTATCCCTCCTCAAGCGTCACGTTACTCCTGCATAAGCCTCTGACCTTCGCGAGATCATAGTCCTCCTGTCTGAACGAATCGTCCATGAGGTGGAGGAGTGCGGCAGGGCCTGGCACGAGATTGTCGCCGATACGAAGACTGTGGGACGGTTCGAACAATCCCCGTTGGAGCCGACGGTCTTGACGAAACGCGCGGTGAAAGCAGGAGCGCCAGAGGGGATCGCGAAGGTCTCGATCGACGGCGGCTGCGACTGTCGGTGACAGAGGTCCGCTCACATCGTACCCTTGCCGGAGCCGTCCTGACTCGACGAGGTCCGGAAAGCTCATGCCCATCCGGTCTTGGAATGCCGTCATCCCGGACATGGGGGTCAATTGGAGCGCCATGAAGTCGCGAAAGTGGACAGTCGCAAAGCGAGTCAGGAGCCTGGCCAGGGTCTCCGGATGGCACAGATGAAAGGGGTAGAACAGGGCCTGGGGTATTCGTAGTTGTTTCATCGGGAGCCGGTCACATGATGAGGGGGCCGCTGTGCGCCGGGCGCGTTTCGCACGGGATGGAAGGCGTGCTGCTGGTCGGGGCTCTCTGATCAGCGAGGGTCAGACTTTATCCATATCGATGACTTCTGTGGCTTCCCACAGATTCTTGAGCTCTGCATCTGCCAGATCCTTTACCCGATCCTCTTCCGTCTCTTCGCCGAAAGGAACCACTTTGGTCGGCAGGGCAGTTTCTTTCTCAGAGGCGGCGGCAACCGCTTCTGGCAGTGGCTGTCTTTTTCGCTTCTTGGCAGGATCCATATTAACTGGCATGGCACCTCCGACGTGATCTGGCTTCAGTTTCCACCTCGCTCACGCGAAAAGTCAATGGAGGAGGCAGGATGCGGCCCCTGTCCGGCAGCGGCCATGGGCCGCGGCGCGTGAAACGCGAGAGTTGCGAGAAAGGCGCGACATGGACAGATTGGGCTCAAGCCTTGCCTGGCATGTCTCGCACGTCCCGCCAGTCCCGCGCGTCTCTCGCAGCAGTCCTAGTACAACTGCCCGGCGATGGTGTCCGCCTGAAGCCGGCCTTTTGCCGAGAGTCTGCTGCGCCCTCCGTCCTCTTCGATCAACTGCTGCGCCAGCAACTGGGCTGTGACTGTCTCGTGTCCGTAGTTTGTTGCATGCTGATGCAGATGCTGCGAGGGGATGCCTTGAATGAGCCGTAACCCGAAAATCACGGCATCGCGGAGCTGTTCTTCCTTCGAAAGTGTGGCGCGATCTTCGATGGGAAGGTTCTCTGCCGCGAGGGCTGCGTCATAGGCCGTGAGGTCTGCGACGTTGCCGAATCTGGTCCCGCCCAGATAGGACTGGGCGCTCGGGCCAAAGCCGAGGTATTCGCCGTTGGTCCAATAGAGCAGATTGTGCCGGCAGGCATAGCCGGGCTTGGCATAGTTCGATACTTCGTACCGCTCATAGCCTGCGTCAGCCAAGATCCGTTGCGCTGCCTCGTCCATTTCAATCTGAAGCCCTTCGTCCAGCGCCGGACTGCGGTGGCGTTGGATATTGGAGGCGAGTTTGGTTTCCTGTTCGACTGTGAGGGCATAGCAAGACAGGTGTGTTGGATTCAGTGCGAGACAGTTAGTCAGCGTCAGTTTCCAACTGTCCAGGCTTTGGCTTGGGAGCCCATACATCAAGTCAAGGTTGATGTTAGTGAAGCCTGCTACTCTGGCCTGAGTCATAGCGGTGACTGTTTCATAAACTGCGCCGGGCCGTCCGATCCTGGTCAGGTCGCCATCCTCCATCGATTCTGCTCCGAAGCTCATACGGGTGACACCGGTCTGATAGAGTTGCGCGAGATCCTGCTCGGAGATCGTGGAGGGGTGGGCTTCAACGGTGATTTCACAGTCGGCAGCGAGGGTGAAGTAATTGCGTATCTCAGAAAGGATTGCGGTCAGTTGCGCCGAGGCCAGGACTGTCGGTGTGCCGCCACCAAGATAGACCGACTGGATCAGACGGTCGGGGGTGACATGTTGCTGCGCCGATAGGCCAATCTCATGGATGAGGGATCGGACAAAGGTCTCTGCACGGCCCTCTCGATGAATTTCCAGGTAGAAGGAACAGAAGTCGCAACGTTGCCGGCAGAAGGGGATGTGGAGGTACAGGCCGAGAGGAGGCGTGATCACGGCAGAGTGAATCCTTGCGGTTTGGGGATGTCCTGCGAAAAGTCCCGCGCGAGGACAATTTCAATTTCATCGGAAGGGGATTTGCCGCGATTGCGGATGCGGGCCTGCCAGGACTGGTGCTGACGCAACGATTCGAAGACCACCTTGAGTAGCTCCGCTTTGATCTTCGTTTCCCATTCCCGCACCCAGGCCTGGTTCTCCTCTTCGCCCTCATAGTCGTCGGGGAAGGAGGCTTCCAGGCTGAAGCGCAGGGTGAAGGTTTTTTCTTCTTGGTACATACGTCGTCCCACAGATTGCGAACTGGCCGGTCCGATCTTATAATGCTCGGTACAATAAGGAGTACGATCTATGCCTATCTTCGAATATGTCTGTGGAGAATGCAAACATCGTTTTGAGCTGTTAGTCTATGGCTCCACGCAAGCAGCCTGTCCGAAATGTCAGGCCACGAAGCTGGAGAAACAAATCTCCGGGTTCGGGGTGGGCGGCACGGATGGGTGGGTGCTGCCGGGCAACGGGGGCGGCTCCTGCGGCAGTTGCGGCGACCCGCGCGGCCCCGGTTCCTGTTCCACCAATTGATCATGGAATCAGGCGAACAGATTCTCCAGCGCGCGATGACCGCGATCTCCCAGTCCGATCCGATCACCAAACTGCTTGAGCAGGTGAAACTCGGACGGATGAAACCGACCGATGCAGGGCTGAAAGCCGTGACCGGTTCCTGGCTCGGCACCTATCGGAAAATCATCGAGTCTGCCGGCCTCACCAAACAGGCCCTGCGCCGTCTCGATCCCAACCCTCGCCTGGCCCTCTTGATCGACTGTGGCGTGTTGACGGACGATCAACCGGACGTCGCGGCCCTGTGCGCGAGTTTCGATCGGGCCCTTGCAACCGCGACGGAGTGATCTCATCCCCTGTGGGTGTTTGTGGTTCTGGCCCTGTTGTTTCTGACCGTGGGATCGGCCGGGACGAAACCGCGCCTGGCGGTATTTTTGAGCAGCCTGTTAGAAGGCATCCTTCGCGCAGCGAAAGCCAGCCCCGCTGGGGCGGCTGTCCATCAGGCCCCAGTCCCGATCGCTCACGCGAAGACTGATAGCAGGCTTCAGCCAGGACCCGCCGCGCATCCCCTTGATGGCCCCGCGAGGAGGTCCTTGAGGGTCTGAGAGGGGCGCCTCTTTATAGTAGTTCGGGTTGTACCAGTCCTGCACCCACTCGGCGACGTTGCCTGCCATGTCATGGAGTCCGTAGGGGCTGTTGCCTTCGGGGAAGCTGCCGACCGGAAGGGTGAGCACTTCTCCCTTCAAGCCCTTTGCTTTCGTAATCTGCGCTCCCGCTCCTTTAATCCAGAAGGATTCCCAGTCCGCTCCGCTTTCGAAGTCGATGGTGCGTCCCGCCCAATAGCTGGCGCTGTTGGCTTTTGCGATGTCCCAGTCGTTGCCCCAGGGATAGAGACGGCCATCGGTTCCGCGCGCGGCCTTTTCCCATTCCGCTTCGGTCGGCAAGCGTTTGCCGGCCCAGGAACAATAGGCGACGGCATCGTCCCAGCTCACATTCACGACGGGATGGTTGCCGATACCGGAGATCGGGACGTTGGATTCCCATAAGGTCGAGGCAGGGTTGGCGTTTGCCGGCGCGCGATGGCCGGTTGCCACGACGAATCGTGCATAGGAATCATTTGTGACTTCGTCACGGTCGATCCAGAATGGGGAGAGGGAGATGAGGCGCTGCGGCTGTTCGTCGAGAAGGCCATCGCTGCCTGCCGGATTCCCCATCAGGAATTCCCCGGCAGGAATCAGCGTCATGCTATCGGAGGCAGGGAAGCTGAGGGCCCATGGCTGGCCGATTGTCAGCACACCGAGCAGGAGCGCGAGCGACCGGTTCACAGGGCGGTCTTGGTCACTCCACAGGCCTTGGCGACTGCGTCGCGGTAGGCCTGCCAGAGGGTCAGGCATTTCTTGAGGCAGCTCAGGACGGCCTGTTGCTGCGGACGGGTCGTGGCGTAGTTCACCACCATCGCATAGGCATCGTGGCGGTGCCCCGCTTCGACCAATTGGTGCGCGCGAATCAGATCCATCGCATCGGGGGAGAGCCCGTGGTATTTCACCAGCGGGTGACATTGGACGATCGCTTCGATTTCTTCGGCGGTCTTGGGTTTGGAGGGGTCGGCAATTTCTGCGCGATCCTTGACGCTGCCTTCGACGAAGATGGTCAGGGCTGCGGCTCCGACCACCCAGTCCCGGTGGTTCGAGACCTTGTCCAGCCAGGCGCGGTACCGTTTGCTGGCAGGCAGAAGGCGCACCTTGTCAAAGTCGCGCGCCGGCAATCCAAGGCCTGCCATCATGGTCAGGAACAGTTCCGGGTGCGATTTGCCCAGCGAGAGCCCGCCTGTGTCTTCTTCGTAAATATTGTCGGCCAGCATCCGGCGGACCGGGGCCGGAGGATTCTGTCCGTGAATACGGGCCAGGAACACGGGAAAGTCGCGCACATAGACGCCGTATTCCTGTTGGAAGTGGCGTTTGAGTTGATCGACGGTGACCGTGCCATCGGCGAATACCGGCCAGGCCCAATGGTGTTTGCGATCCATGAGGCGCAAGATTTCTTCTCGGAGTCGGCTTTTCGTCAAGGGGCGAGTCATGTCTGTTGCCTTCCTGCTGAGGGGCTCGTTACAATTCGATGACGCGGAGGTCCTTCATGAAGCACGTGACGATCCAAAATCCGGAAGATATTCTGACGATGCTGGCCGAAGTGTCCCTGCAAGGGTCCGGCTTCGTCACCGACTGTCTCCTCGACTATGTGTTGGAAGAAGGCTTCACAGAGCCGATTTTTCTCAACGCCAGCGGGGAAGATCCTGATGCCTCGTACAAGGGCGAATCACCTGCCTGGGCAGTGTACCAGATTCGAGAATGGAAACGGGTGTTAACCATCTCGGGCGGCCCGGGAAAACTGCGCCGCGTGCAAATTACGGAAACTCCGTAGCCTGCCGTTTCATTCGTCGCTAGCTTCGCGGTTTCGGGCTGTGCGGATTGGACGGGGTCTGAGTAGGCAGCCGTTCGCCAGAGCCCTGGAACCATCCACCGATGAGGCGGCCTTCTTCAAAGTATAGGTAGCGGTGCTTGAGGACTGCCGCGTTTTCCCAATCTTCAAAAATCCATTCCTCGCGCCGGAGGCCTTCTTTGGTGAAGGTCGTGTTGATCGTTTGCGGTCCGCCCCACGCCTGTAACACCTGCTCCTTCGACATGCCGACCATGACGCGATGTTCCGCGATATGTTTTTGAAAGTCAGGGTCTTTGAGCTGCGCGACCAGCGGCCAGATGACGATGAGGAGCAGAAAAAGCCCCAGTCCTGTGTAGATAATGAGCCGAACCGGGCGTCGGCAGAGGAAGGGGGTCGGTTCCGTGAGATCAGTTGAAACAGTGTTCATGGGTTCTTGAGTCGCAACAGTGGATGGATGTGTGACGGGGGGCATCGTAGCAATGTGACTCGAAGAGAGTCAAGAAAACGAGGTGGTTTACCCTGTCGAATCGATGCAATGGGCAAGGTCGCTCCTCGCGAGCGAGTTACTCCGCGTACTTGGGCAGGGGAATTTTTTTAGTGGCGGGCGAGGGCGGCGTCAGTGGGCGCTGGGAAAATTCCCGCGAGTAGGGATTGAGGATGGGTTCATGGGTGTGCCGCTGGCGCTGTGTCACCAGGTCGATGCTTTGGGCGCTGATTTCCATCCGATCGATGAGAGACTTGGCCGTGAGCGGGTCCGGCAATCCTTGCAACGAAAAGAGCTGGTAGGCCAGGGTCCAGGCCAGTTTGTCCTTGGTGGCCTCTTTTACGATAAAGCGAGCCTGTGGGGATGGGGCGCCTTTGAACAAGAGCACCCAGATGTTCGATCGGAATGAGGGTGCAGTAGGATCGTCTGAGGGATGAAATTCCGGAACGAGAGAGGGGATTTGGGAGAGGGGAACGGAGGGAGAGAATTCAATGTCGACGAGGCGAACGAATAACGGGCGATTCTCGTTGGCATCGTTGGGATCGGCGGTGTAGCTGAACGAGTAGCGGATCTCGATGCCGTCGCGTTTAAATGTGTAGACGTCTTCGCCGTTTTCCGGCGAGACGAGCTTTCGGAAATACTTTTCCCAATCGGTGATGGCGTAGTAGGTGAAGACGCGCAGGGCGGACTTGCGGTCGCGCACCGCCTGCGGCATGCCGAGTGTGTGATGGAGCTCTGTTTGGGTCAGGCCGAGGTACCCGTCCTCGAAATAGTGGGCTGCGAGGACTGTTTCAGGATGAAACCAGACGGCAGTCGATAGAGTAAGCAGGAATGAGACGATGATCGTGGGGGTAGAAAGATGCAGGAGCACAGGTTCTCTCCAGCTAGTGCCGGCATCGTATCGGCGGCTCTTCCCCCTGTCAAGGCGAGGAGATTGGATTGCTTGCCGGTGCAAGACCCGTCAGTTATGATGGCCCGGCTTTCCTTACCATCACAGTACATTCGATTGCGGAGACTAGACCTATGAGTGGTTCGTTAGAGGCGTTATTGCAGCAACGGATTCTCGTCCTCGACGGGGCCATGGGCACCATGATTCAGAGAAAGAAACTGGACGAGGCGTCGTTTCGAGGCGAGCGGTTCAAAGACTGCAAGAAGGATCAACAGGGGCACAACGATCTCTTGAACCTCACCCAGTCCGCCATCATCGAGGAGATCCATCGCCAGTACTTCGAGGCAGGCGCCGATATCGTGGAGACGAACACGTTCAATGCGCAAGCCATTTCCCTCGCCGATTATGGGATGGAGTCCCTGGCTTATGAACTTGCAAAAGCCGGAGGAGAATGTGCCAAGCGCGCGGCACAGCAAGTCATGGCTGCAGTTCCTGGCCGGTCCTGTTTTGTGGCCGGGGCGATCGGACCGACCACGAAGACCTCGTCCATTTCCACCGATGTTAATAATTCCGGTGCGCGCGGCACCACCTACGATGAGCTGGTAACGGCCTACTACGAGCAGGTCCGGGGCTTGGTGGCCGGCGGCGTCGATATTCTCTTGGTCGAAACGATTTTCGATACGCTCAATGCCAAGGCTGCCTTCTTCGCTATCGATAAGTTTTTCGAAGACCGCAAACTCAAACTTCCCATCATGGCCTCGGTCACGTTCATTCAGGCCGGCAGCAATCGCGGGGTGACGGGCCAAACGATTGAAGCCTTCTGGAATTCCATTTCCCATGTACCTCTGCTGAGCGTCGGCATCAACTGCGCCTTGGGCCCCAAGGAAATGCGTCCCTTGATTGAAGAGCTGTCGCAGTTGGCCCCGATCTATGTGAGTTGCCATCCGAATGCCGGACTCCCGAATCCCTTGTTGCCGACGGGATTTCCTGAGACGCCCGAGAGTCTCGCGCCTCAATTGAAAGAATGGGCGCAGAACGGCTGGTTGAATATCGTCGGCGGTTGCTGCGGAACGACTCCTGCCCACATCAAGCTGATTGCCGAGGCGGTGAAGGGGATCGCGCCGCGCGTGCCTCCGGTCGTCGAGCCCCATACCAGGTTGAGCGGGTTGGAGGCAGTCACGATCAGGCCTGAGTCGAACTTTGTGAATATTGGTGAGAGGACCAACGTCACCGGGTCGCCGGCCTTCTCCAAATTGATTCTGGCTGGCGACTATGATGCAGCCCTCTCGGTGGCGCGCCAGCAAGTCGAGGGGGGCGCCCAGATCATCGATATCAATATGGACGAAGGCATGCTCGACTCCCAGGCTGCCATGGAGAAGTTCCTGCGATTGGTGGCGTCGGAGCCTGATATCTCCCGCGTGCCTATCATGGTGGACAGTTCGAAGTGGGAGATTCTGGAGACAGGGCTGAAGAACATCCAGGGCAAGCCGGTCGTCAATAGCATCAGCCTCAAAGAGGGGGAAGTCAAGCTCCTCGAGCATGCCAAATTAGTGCATCGCTACGGGGCTGCTGTGGTGGTGATGGCCTTCGATGAACGGGGCCAGGCCGATACCTATGAGCGTAAGATCGAGGTCTGCGAGAGGGCCTATCGCCTCCTCACGGAGCGCATCGGTTTTCCCGCCCAGGACATCATCTTCGATCCGAACATCCTGACGGTGGCGACCGGTATCGAGGAGCACAATAATTACGCGGTGAATTTCCTTGAGGCGACTCGTTGGATCAAAGCGCATCTGCCTCTGGCGAAAGTGAGCGGCGGCGTCAGCAACATTTCCTTTTCATTCCGCGGCAACAACCGGGTGCGGGAAGCGATGCATGCGGCCTTTCTCTATCATGCCATCAAGGCCGGTCTGGACATGGGGATCGTGAACGCCGGCCAGTTGGCGGTCTACGAGGAGATTCCCAAGGATCTCTTGGAATTGGTCGAAGATGTATTGCTGAACCGCAGGCCCGATGCGACGGAACGATTGGTGACTTTTGCCGAGACCGTCAAGCAACAGGGCAAAGTGGCAGTGAAGGACGATGAATGGCGCTCGGGCACGGTCGAAGAGCGTCTCTCCCATGCGTTAGTGAAAGGCATGACCGATTTTATCGAGCAGGATATCGAGGAAGCGCGGCTGAAATATGCCAAGCCGCTCCATGTGATCGAGGGGCCCTTGATGGCAGGGATGAACATCGTGGGGGACCTCTTCGGGTCCGGCAAGATGTTTTTGCCGCAAGTGGTGAAGAGCGCCAGGGTCATGAAGAAGGCCGTGGCCTATCTCATGCCCTTTATGGAGGAAGAGAAGAGGACGTCCGGCGCGTCGAGCTCGAACGGCAAGATCCTGCTCGCGACGGTCAAGGGCGATGTGCATGACATCGGCAAGAACATCGTCGGGGTGGTCCTGGGTTGCAATAACTACGAGGTGATCGATCTGGGGGTGATGGTACCCTGCGAACAGATCCTGGCTGCGGCGAAAGAGCATGGAGTGAAGGTCATCGGATTGAGCGGACTCATTACCCCGTCGCTGGATGAAATGGCGCATGTGGCGCGCGAGATGACGCGCCAGGGTTTCGACCTGCCGTTGCTGATCGGAGGGGCCACCACGAGCAAGGCCCATACGGCAGTGAAGATCGCTCCGTCTTATAACCACTCAGTGGTGCATGTGCTGGATGCTTCCAGGGCTGTGGGTGTCGTGGGAAGTCTGGTGAATGACGATGTGAAGGCCGACTTTTCCGCGAAGGTGCGCGCCGACTATGACCAGATACGCCAGACCCATCACGATAAGGGAGCGAAGACCCTCTGGCCCCTGACGCGGGCTCGTGCCAATCGATTCGAATCCAAGTGGGCGGAGGTCGATATCCCGGTGCCGGCCTTTACAGGGGGGAAGGTCCTGCCGCAGCAGCCGTTGGAGCAGCTGGTTCCCTATATCGATTGGTCGCCGTTCTTCCACACATGGGAATTGCGCGGACGCTACCCGACGATCTTGGAAGATCCGATCGTGGGCTCGAAGGCCAAGGAGTTGCTCGAGGATGCCAAGGCCCTGCTTCGCAAGATTGTGGAGCAACGTTTGTTCACCGCCAATGGAGTCTATGGGTTCTTTCCCGCCAACAGTGTGGGGGACGATATCGAGGTCTATCGTGACGACAGCCGCACGACAGTCTTGACGACGCTCCATACCCTGCGTCAGCAATCGGAGAAGCCGCAAGGGCAATCCAGTTTTGCTCTGGCGGATTTTGTCGCACCCAAGGAGTCGGGCCGGGCCGATTATATCGGCGCCTTCGCCGTGACGACGGGCATCGGGGTGGATCTCTTGTGTGAGGAATTCGAGCGGGACCACGACGACTATAATTCGATTATGGCCAAAGCGCTGGCCGACCGTTTGGCCGAGGCCTTTGCCGAGTGGCTCCATGCGCGCGCGCGGCAGGAATGGGGCTATGGCAAGGACGAGGGCCTCACGACGGAGGACTTGATTCGTGAGCGCTATCGGGGGATTCGTCCTGCGCCAGGCTACCCGGCCTGTCCAGACCATACGGAGAAACGGCTGCTCTTCGATCTCCTGTCCGTTGAGCAGCAGGCAGGTATCACTCTGACTGAAAGCTTTGCGATGTGGCCTGCCGCGTCGGTCAGCGGATTTTATTTCGCCCATCCGGACGCCAAATACTTCGCCGTGGGGAAAATCGGGAAGGATCAGGTGCTCGACTATCAGGCGCGAAAGGGGATGCCCCTGTCAGAGCTAGAACGGTGGCTGGGGCCGAATCTGAACTATGAGCCAGGCGGGTAAGAGGGGGTCACGCAGCATCGGCATGGGTTTGGTCCGACAGGGGATCGCCATATTGGTCATAGATGCGCTGGATTTCATCTCGTGAGGCGAAGAAGATGTCGAGCAGTTTCGGGTCGAAATGCGTGCCCCGGTGTTTGTTCATCAGTTCGACGGCGTAATCGAGGGTGAAGGCCGGCTTATAGACCCGCTGCGTGGTGAGGGCGTCGAAGGCATCGGCGATTGCGGCGATTCTGCCTTCGATGGGAATCTCCTCGCCTTTCAGCTTGCGGGGATAGCCGTTGCCGTCCCAACGTTCATGGTGGGTCCAGGCAATGGACGCCGCCACTTTGAGGATCTCCGCATCCGATCCGCTGAGGATGCGATAGCCGATTTCCGCATGTTGCGAGATGACGTCGAATTCTTCCGGCGTGAACTTGCCCGGTTTGAGGAGGACGTGATCCGGCGTCCCGATTTTTCCGATGTCATGCATCGGGCTGGCGGTGCGAATCAGATCGCACCGTTCGGCCGGCAGGCCATACTTCCTGGCGAGCAATTCACAATAGTGACTCATGCGCTGAATATGTTGCGCCGTGGCGCCGTCCCGGTATTCCGCGGCGATGGCGAGGCGTTGAATCGTTTCTTCCCGCGAGAGGCGCAGCTCCTTTTCGCTTCGTTCGAGCCATTCGAGCGCTTGTTGAAGGGCTAGCGTCCTGGTTTTGACGACATCTTCCAGGTTTTCCCGATGGAGGCGATTTTCCAGTTCGAGTTTGCGGCGGCGGAGCGCATTGGCGACGTCGATCATCACTTTATTGGACTCGAAGGGCTTGACGATGTAGCCGAAGACCCCGATCTCCAGCGCCGCATTCGCCAGCACCGAGCTGTCGAGGCCGGTCACCATGATGACGGCTGTATGGGGATATTGCTGCAGGATGTCGCGGACCAGGTCCATGCCGGATTCGCCCGGCATATTCACATCGCACAAAATCAACGCAAAGGCTTGTTCGGCTAATTTCACCCGCGCGTCGCGCGCATCGGATGCCATCACCGTTTCGTAACCTTGGGCTTGGAGCATGTATCCCAAGAGCCGACGGATGCCCTCTTCGTCGTCGACGATGAGGATGCGCTTGAGCTCAAGGAGGGATTGCAGGCTCGGTCGGTCAAGGGGCAACATCATGGTGCGTTGTGTTCGCGCAATCGTCGATGGATAAGGGGACTGTCCTCGCCGGTGGACCGCCGTGTATTCCTATCGGACATTTCCTGTCGGATCTTAAGATGATTCGAACAACAATATAGAGGCGCGCCTATTGTGCATCAATGGATTGTAAGGGCCGTCACGTGCTGTGAATTCTCTGCGCTTTTTCATTCAAGTTGATGGACCGGAATGATCACAATCCGATGTCCTGTTTGCCGGGCTTTCGTCGGGGGGCCTATGCCAGAGGCAGTTTTATTGCGCTTTGGCAGAGCCTTCCCCTATAATGCGTGATATTTATTTGCGGGAATTTATAGGAGCCACCCATGAGCAGTGCAGCAGGATTATTGCGTGTCGATGGACGGAGAAAAGATCAGCTCCGTCCGGTGAAAGTGACGAGGAATTTTATCAAACATGCCGAAGGGTCTGTGTTGATTGAAATGGGCGATACAAAAGTGATTTGTACGGCCTCGATTGAGGAAAAGGTGCCCCCCTTCCTGAAGGGGAAAGGGCAGGGCTGGGTCACGGCGGAGTATTCGATGCTTCCCCGTGCGACCCATGACCGATCCTCGCGTGAAGTGGTCAAAGGGAAGCAGAGTGGCCGAACGCTTGAAATTCAACGCCTTGTCGGGCGAGCCCTTCGTGCGGTGACGGATATGAGTCAGATGGGGGAGCGGTCGATCTGGCTCGATTGCGACGTGATCCAGGCGGATGGAGGGACCAGAACGGCTTCCATTACCGGTGCGTTCATTGCGTTGGCCGACGCGTTTTCCCTGCTCAAAAAACGAGGGGTGATCAAGAAACGTCCCTTGACGGACTATCTGGCCGCCATTAGCGTCGGCAAAGTGGGTGGAGAAATCCTCCTTGATTTGGCCTATACGGAAGACTCCATGGCGGATGTCGACATGAATGTGGTCATGACGGGAAAAGGCTGCTATGTCGAGGTGCAGGGCACCGCGGAACGGACTCCCTTTGCCAAGCAGGAGATGGATGAGTTCATGGCGATGGGTTGGAGCGGGATTCAAGCCCTGACGTCGTTGCAGAAGGATCTGATCGGGGAATTGGAGTAGGCAGACGATGATTCGTGAATTGGTCATCGCCACGCGTAATCGGCATAAAGTCGAAGAGCTCGTCGCGCTGTTAGGCGGCCTGGGGATCACGATTCGCAGCCTCGACGAATTTCCCGGCGCCCCGGACGTGGTCGAAGACGGGGTCACCTGCGAGGCCAACGCCGTGAAAAAAGCGCGGGCCATCGCCGAGTTTACGGGATTGCCGGCTGTGGCGGACGACACGGGGCTGGAAGTGGATGCGCTGGGGGGGCGGCCCGGTGTCTATGCGGCCCGTTATGCCGGCGAAGGCGCGACCTATGAAGACAATTGCCGGAAGCTCTTGCAGGAATTGGCCGGCGTGCCTCGTGAACGGCGAACCGCTCGCTTTCTGACCGTCGCAGCGATTGCCCTCCCGTCAGACGGAGTGAGAGTGGCGCAAGGCCTGTTGGACGGAGTGATTGCAGAAGATGCGAGCGGGACCTTGGGATTCGGGTACGATCCTGTGTTCTTCGTTCCGGAGTTGGGGAAGACCCTGGCTCAATTGTCGGCGGATCACAAGAACAGGATCAGCCATCGCGCCAAAGCGTTCATTCAGGCCAAAGACCTGTTGCAAGAGATGGAATTTCCAGATACTCGAGTCGGGGCGTAGCGCAGCCGGGAGCGCGTCCGCTCCAGATCATCGTGTAGGGATTGCCGCAGTCCTTAAGAGGATCGGCAGTCCCTTTTTTATGAGGTATCAGCCTTGGCTGGTTTTAGAGAGAGGTCCTAGTCGCGGATTTTCTCAGGCAGCGGTATGTCACTCGGCAGCGATTGCCCGGAACAGCGGTGGAGGGAGAGCTGTACTAGGGTCTGGATAGCTCCGGTAATCTCAGAATGGCTCATCTTGCTTTTGGCCCGAACTCGCTCCTCAAACACGATCGGGACTTCTGTGAGTCGGAACCCCATGAGCTGGCTGTAGTAAGCCATTTCGATTTGGAAGGAGTAGCCGTTTGAGCGCACGTTGACCCGATTGAGGGCATCGAGCAGCTCTCGTCGATAACAGCGGAAGCCGGCTGTGGCGTCCATCACCTCGAGGGAAAGCATGGCGCGAGCCATGTTGTTGGCGGTGCGACTGAGCAACCGGCGGGCAGCGGACCAGTTCTTACAGACGCCGCCATGCATATAGCGGCTGCCGATCACAAGATCCGCTTCAGCCGATGCGCGAAGCAAGTCAGGAATCGATTCCGGGGGATGGGAGAGATCGGCATCCATCGCTACATAACGATCATAGGGCTCTGTGAGCAGGGAGCGGAACGCCTGGCGGTAGGCAGTGCCTAATCCTAATTTTCCAGAGCGATGCATAACCCTCAGGCATGGATAGGTGCTGCGAAGCGACTCGAGATATTCGCCCGTGCCGTCTGGGGATCCGTCATCCACGAAAAAGAGATCGAGGGGAATAGGCAGGGCCATGCACCGTTCGATCAACGGTAGGATGTTCATGCGCTCGTTATACGTCGGAATGACGACAACGGTTCTCATTGTATTTTAGGCTCACGGGCGATGATGCGGTTGCCTTGCTCGCTGAGCGAGCAGGCTCCAATTGCTGCATGTCTGCGATCGAATAGCAGTATCCCCAATAGCAACAACATACCTATGGCAAAGGGGTGAATGGTTAAGAATAACGAAAAGTTTTTTCTGCCCAGTAGCTCATAATTGAGAACAACCGCCAAGAGAACGTAGAGGGCCAGTGCAAGCTTGACCGGGAGACTCAATCCTTCTTTGCTTCTGGCGTCCATCGCAATCAGATACAGGGCTGGCACGAGCCAGACTAGATGTTGTACCCAGGTGACCGGCGAAAGAAGGAGCGCGATGATGAGCAGCGCGCTGGAATCACGCAGCCACATCGGGTCCCCTCGTCCTTCGTACGGACGGCGTGTCGTCCAGCCAAAGAAGGCTAGAAGGCTCGCCATGACCGCGAACACCACTATTTTAGCGGTTGCGGGAGGCAGGTTCAGGACTGGGACATAGCCAGGATCTTTCTGACGAAGGGGATGGTCTTCGGGAGTAGTCACGAGGTATCTCAGCAGGGTCTGCTTCAGCGATTGGTTTCTGACCTGCTGTTCGTTTGATTGGGTTGCCGGTGATTCGTGCCCCAGAACTGCCCCGACCGCAACTTGCGTCCAGTCCCTCTGCTGCGACCACCACCAGCTCGGCCCCATATAGAGGACTGGAAGTAGGATCCAGCACATCGTGGCCAGGGTTGTATAGCCAGCAAGTTTCCATCGGCGTTTCCAGAGGAAGAACGGCAGAAATAGGGCAGGCGTGACTTTCAGTGCGATAGCAAGGCCGAACCACAGAGCCCCGAGCCTTTCACGTCCTTTCCAGATCGAGTAGATACCGGCGATGAGGATGCCAAGCAGGATAAGGTGGGGCCCACCGTCGTCTAAATCCTGGAGGATAAACTGGAGGGCCAGGACGATAGAGATTGCACCCATCCACATGCCTGCCGTTGGCGTCGTGCCGGATTGAACGCGGGTCATCCGGTAACACATTATGAGCGTGAAGCATAAGCAGGCAATGGCAAGGGTATAGCGAAGCGCCAATGCGGTATCACGGTCGAAAAATGTCAGCGGAGCAAAGTACATGGATGCGATCGGCATGTAGGGGTAGCCGAAGCCTGCGCCGCCGTCATATACGTCTGCGTGTGCGAGAAACCTTTCTCCCATGATCCGGTGGACGTCGAAGTCACGGCCAAGGGGGATGCGAACAAACGCAGTATGGTAGCCGTGCATGACAACGCCGATGAATGCAGCGAGAAGCAGCGATCGTTGCACCCACGGTCGTGCCTGGGCCCATCTCAGCATGTCGGAAGCTCTCCAGTGAAAACAGGCAGATTTAGTACTGTCGAGCACATGTAGTCTGAGTTTTTTATGATGCAACCGAATTGGTGAGGGCTAGATGCGTGATCTCTAGGGCTTTAGCTCCTAGGCAGTCTGCTCAGGAAAACAGGTTAACATGGATGACATCATAAAAAAACTGCATTTTGTCCATCGGCGATGCAAGGTGGCAGGAAAATGGGCTGGGCTCATGTTGGAATCGCTGACTGGTGGCATGTTTCGGAAGCGTTTAGGCAATGGACGGCTAGGTTAGTCGCTGGTTGCCCCAATGGTCCATGGCCTATGTGGCCCTTCGTCGAGGTCCGGGAGGATCGACGCCTAGACTCTCCGCGAGGGTTCCTGTATAACGGAAAGCCGTTGAGTCCGTACCTAGCCGAAATATCAGTTGCAACAAGTCAGTGTAAGTTCTGAGTCGGGGCGTAGCGCAGCCCGGTAGCGCGCCTGCTTTGGGAGCAGGATGTCGCAGGTTCGAATCCTGTCGCCCCGACCATACCATGCTTGACCCGACCCGGAGCCTTACAATTAAGGCGACGGGATAAGCACCTCTAGTATCCAGGCGCCCGTAGCTCAGTTGGATAGAGCATCGCCCTTCTAAGGCGAGGGTCGCTGGTTCGATTCCAGCCGGGCGCACCAT
>JAPLLG010000001.1 GCA_026387665.1 Nitrospirota bacterium | reverse complement strand
GAAGGGCTTGCCTTTGTCGATTCCCTCTAAATAGACCACCACCTCGCGGAACTCGCCAGCCGGCCCGACCTGGAACGGCTGCAGGATGCGCCAGCCCTGCCCATCAGAAATGCGTCCGCAATAGAATTGGTCCGGCAGGGTTGTGAGATTGTAGCCCTTCGGCTTGGGGACCTGGCCTTCGAGGGTCACTGTGCCCGTGATACTGCCTCCATCCGTGACGGCAATTTCTTCATACGCCCAGGCCATTTCCCCAACTCCAGCGAGCGCAGCAATCAGCGCGGCACATAGATATCTCATCACATTCTCCTCTGGTTCTCTGAATAGTTCCTGATGCGCGACAGACTGATCACCACTCTAGGAGGGTCTCGTCCGCTTCAACCGTTCAACCGCATCAGTTACCCGCTGAATGGTATCGGCTGTCAGGTCACGAATCGTGATGTGGGCCTCGTCATCGCCATTGAAGGTACAGAGCGCGATGGTGAAACAGTTGGTCCCGCCACGGATGATCTTCAGCGCGATATTGGACTGGTGGCAATGGACGCCGACAAAGAGACACACGTCGATCTTGTTCTGCCAGATGGTTAGATTCGGATGGTTCGGGTTGATCTCCTTCTCCGGCTCGATCTTTGGATACTTTGGGCGGTAGTCGGGCATCGGAATGAGCTTGGCCGGGATCGCCTGGGCCAATGCCTTGACGACCCTCGCCTCTTGTGTGGCCTGTTCATTCCAGGCCCACAGCACCAACGGTCCTGGGAAAATTGTGGGATTCTTGGCACTGAGAAGCCGCCGCGCGGCCTCGTCAATGGCCTGTTGCTCGGGGACGATCTTACCCAACACAAGGCCTTCTCCCTTCGACGGCAGCACGACTCCCCGTGATGACATGGGATGTGCCAAAAAGCCTTCCGGACCAACGGTCATTTCATGCTGACTCATCCTCGACTCCTTTCAATCGGTTATCGTATCTTGCACCAAGATCTTCTCTCATAAACAAGTCCATCGGCGTCAGGGCCGTTCCCTTCTCGGGCATAACCACAAAGGGTCGAAACGAGCAGGCCCCCTCGATGCGGTCTGCATACGCCCTCGTCTGACCGGCCTCCACCACCACCACATGTTTCACCGTACCCGCGAACGACTCCAACTGCGCCACCGGAAACGGCACCATTTGCTTAGGGTACAAGGCGGCGACGCGCATGCCGAGATTCCGGCACAGCGTGAGTGCGTCACGAACCGCGCCTTGGGTCGCCCCCCAGGCGATAAATCCGACCTCTGCGCCGTCCTCTCCCTCACGTTCAGCCAGTATGGTCGCGGTCCCATCTTCTTCATCTCCCTCGAATCCGTCTGCGGTATCCACTTGTTTCCCGCTCATGGCCGCCACCAATGCTCCGACCCCGACACTTTCGAGACGGGCCGTGAGGGCCTCTTCGACTACGACACCCACCATACCGGCCTGGCTCGTCTTGATCCATCGATGTCCGACGACCAGTAGCCGCAATGCGTCGATCGCATCAGCCGCGACCAGGACTCTCGGGGCGGAACCGCCATTCAGGGAGGACAAGATTGAGGCATCCTCTCCACGAAAGAGCGCGAAGACGTTCCCCTGCGGGCCTCGATAGGCCTGGACGTCTGGAAACTGTTCGCTGTGCAGCACCGAGACCATTTTGTCGGCCAGCGCGAGGTGTCTGGCGATCCACTGTGTCGGTGATCGTTTTAGCTCGCCGGCGCAGTCCGTTCCAGGCTCGCAGTGACCCGCGGCAAACCCGAGTTTCACGGCGTTCTCCAGACTCAGCACGATGCGCGCATCACCGTGCGCATCGAGAGGAAGGGAGTAGATGTCATGTTTGACAAGCGAGCGGGACGTGAACTGATAGCCGCTATCGAACAAACGGGATGCCGAGAGGGATTTCAGGCAGACCCGTCGGGCCTCCTCGGAGAAGCCAAGAAGATGGGCTAGGATTCCCATCGCCACAAACCCTTTCCCGCATGGGTCCTGGCTGTCCTGCGCGTTCAGTTCGCGGAGAGGAACCGGGTAGGCAATGACCCCGTCAGGTAGGGGAGGGTGAAGCCGCAACTGTTCAGGCGGTTCCCAGACAAGCACGCTGCCAGGTTGCAGGCCGAATTGCCAGAATTTCAGAGGGCCCTGATCCAGATATACGACCACATCGCATCCATGCCCCATCGAATAAAACTGACGCGATGCGATTCTGAGGCTCAGCACCAAGTGCCCTGAGCCACCATTCAGCCTGCCGGTCTGAACCATCACCTGGCAACCGTGAAGGGTCAGGGCTTGGGCAATGGTCGCCAGTTCATCGATGAGACCCAATGCGCTTCTCCCGACGATCTTCACCGTCAGATCGAAGTCCTGATTGGGACGCGCGGGAAGCCATGCTGAAAACGGGGTCATGTCGATCTGTTCCGTACTAGACACGATAACTATTTTCCACCGCTAGGACTGCCGTCACCTTCATCCACTGGACGGCATATCCGTTGAGGAACAGATGGTCATACACTGCAGCCAGAAAGGTGTGCCCATCGTGAGGCGAGACAGGACTTCCCTCCCAGCTCCGGACCCCTCGTCGGAGCGTAGCGCGCAGACCGGCATGACTCGTCGCGATCGATCCTGCGACCGGGTCGAACCAGACGATCGCCGTATAGCCTCGTGGGTACTGCACGACTAGGACGTCGGTTTCTCTCTTCATGAGCATGATGGTAGTTCCGGGGTTACTTGTTCTTCTTTTTCCGCGCTACAGTGGGGTTCTTGGCTGTCTTCGTTGCCGGTTTAGACTTCTTCGCTGCTGTCTTACGCTTGGTTGCCATGAGTCCCGCCTCTGTTGTGTCAATGATGATCCCTCTTCACCCGATACCGACGAATGGTAAGACTGAATCGCCCGTGGCTGGGTCAGCCAACGACGGTTTGCTCCGGTCGCACGTAGATCGTGTCAGCATCCAACCGTCCCTCCCTCCCTCCCTACCATGTCGATAGGATACTTCCACGAACTCGCCATCCCGTAGACCCGACACATCAACCGGCTCGGTTCCTCTCGCGATAAGAGTTTGTGCTCCAATATTGGCGCGGACCCGTATGACGATTCCGCCAGGTAATAATGTCCTCACCTGGATGTGCGAAGTACGCGCCGGTGCTGTGCCTACGTTCTCAAGATGGCCCCAGATCGTGGGCATGGTCCCTCTCACAGAATGGACTGCAGGGGCCGCCCGGTTCGTTGCCGGCATCGAGCCACCCCCTCTCGAGCGTTCAAACTGTTGGGATCGCAGGCCAGGACCGCGTTCCAGTTGCACAAGGCCTCTTCCGGTTGTCCCAGTTGTTCCAATAATGTCGCGAGCTCACTTCTCGCCAAGATATCGGCGGGATAGACCGCCAGGGCATCCTGCAGCCGACCGATCCGTGCGATCCAGTCCTCGCTCGACGCATAGGGCGTGCATGCTGCTGGTTCCACCGAGCGGTCAGCTTTTACTGCCATGCTCGCGCTCCTCTTTTGTTTGGTTTTCTTTCTCACGCCGGCCGTGGATTCACTCGCTCGACCCCATGGTTAGCGCGGACCTGTGTGCCGGTCAGCCGGACCGTTTGTCCGTCCTTCGGCATCTCAATGCCAAGTTCCTTCCGGACGGTTCGAAAAATGTCGATGATATGGTCCATTTGCTTCACATCGAGATCCTGCACGCTGAGCATCGCGTCTTCATGAATGTCATGGCAGAAGGCGATCGTGAGGCAGTTTGTCCCGGCCCGCACCATCCGCAACGCCAGGTTGGCGTAATGGCAGTGAATGCCGATGAACAGGGCCACTTCGATTTTGTTTCCCCAGATCGTCAGGTTCGGGTGATTCGGGTTGATGACCTCTTCCGGATCGATCTTGGGGTACTTGGGCCGATAGTCCGGCATCGGAATCATCATGACGCCCGGGATTTCCGCTGCGAGTCTCAGCAGCGCTTGCCCTTTCTCCATCCATTCAGGATGCCACGCCCATAGATACAGCGGCCCTGGAAAAATCGTCGGATTCTTCCGGGTAAACATTTGTCTTGCGGACTCAGCGATCACCTCATCCTCCGGAGCGTGGTGACCGTACAATAGTCCAAACCAAGAGTCGGGATGCGTGACACCCAGCTGCATCGCACACGGCGGATGGAATCCTGCCGGGCCAACATCGATCAGACGTTCACGCTTTGCGCGGCTTAATGGGCTCATGAGTCGTTCCTTTCTGTATGGTGCGCTGTAGGGTAGGCGCCCACCCGGCGGCGTCCTGCGTCTTCCCCGTTACATTCAGCTAGTCGGATATCAGTTGAGTTTGGTGCGATGACCGACCTCCTTGTGGGGAGATTTCCTGAGTGGAATATTTGTGTTGGAGGTGATCTTCTTCCCTTTGGCCGTATCGATGATGCCCTGAATCTCCCTAGAGACAGTTGCGCCTTCCTCTTTCACCGCGTTGGCTTGGATCTCAGCCCCAAAGTAGTCCCCCATCTCAATGAGTAGTTGGACGGCATGGAAACTCGTTTCTAATCCCTCTAGGTCTTGCTTGAACGGCTCCACAGCGGCCCGCGCTTTCCCGGTCGGCACTTGGGCTATTAGTTCCTTGACTGACGCCACGACATTCCCGGCCTCTTGTCCCATGACGAGGACTGCCGTTTGGGCAGCCTCTTTGCCTTGAGCAGCCTTGGTCGCTACGCGCCCGCCGGACTCGACGACAGTACGCAGCATCTTGTCCGCATCCGTGTAGGACCTGAAAATTGGGAGAACGTTCTTTTGCTTGGTCAATTCGTTCTTTGCGAGAGCAAATTGCTGCTCGAGAGCGACGAAGTCCTCTTTCGCGTACTCTGCCGCACCGGCAGCCTTGGCAACATCAATGGTTTGTTGTGCAGCTCCCAATTGCTCGGTGGGAGGCTGTGCACATCCGAGCGAGAGGAGAATAGTCGCACCAGCCATTCCCGGAACCATTCTTTGTGAAAACATCCCTCGCATGATAATTTCCTTGTTCTCCGACCGAGTGGTCGTGATGCAAATAGTAACAATGCATGGGAAGTGCCACGGAACGAATGAGTATCTAGATGGACTCGCGGTGAGGAATATCGAGGGCTTACCACATCGGCGAACAGAGTCATGCAGATGGTGTGGCAGCTACTGAAGATTCCTCTGCATTATTTGCAGATCGAAGCTCTTCGCGCGGTGTGGCCACTACCGTTCTTGCAGCAACACGGTGTGGTCGAGCGCCTGATGAGCCATCAGACGCTATGATCGGCGTAATATTTGGGATTGAACTTCTAAGAGAGATAGAATTGTGCGTAGAGGAGTGACGGAGCAATTAGGCCCTGAAGACCGTACCCTTGATCGTATACGGGCGTCTTCCATACTGCCTGAGTATTCTCATAGATCGAACTGCAAAAGCTGTCAGATTCATTGCCGGCATCGAACCACCCCTGCTTGAGCTTTTAGACTGTCGGGGGTACAGACCAGGACCGTGTTCCAATGGCACAAGGCTTCCTCTGGGAGCTCGAGTTCTTCCAGCAACGAAGCGAGCGCACAGCGTGCTAGGGTGCCTGTAGGGCTGTCTGTCAACCGTGCCTGCAGCAGAGTCACCCACGTCATGGATGAAGTGGCCGGCTCAAACCGGGTGGTCGGACTCGGCTGTGATGATGAAGCGCCGATGCTCATCATCCTACTCGCCCCCCTCCGCTTGTTGACTTCTCCCTTCAAAATCCCGCCCCTCTTGTGTCGGTCATTATCCGCTCCCGCATGCGAGAACCAGTGCAGGGAGAATGCCAGGGATGGCCCACGCAGTATTGCTGAGTGGGCTTCAGAGAAATTGGGGGCTTATGGTGCTTCTGGAAATGGTCAATACCTCCCATCCTCTGACGGCTCATCGGCTGCTGCAAGAATTGCAGATCGCGGGCCTGCCCAGGCAAACAGACATTGTATTTTTGCAGAATCAGCAAAGACTCTACGCCCACCAGCACAGTGGCGCGTGTACAGGCGCAGGAATTGAGAATCAGGCAGGGCAACGGATCAGACGAAGGGGAATGCGAATCGAACAGCCGAACAGCGCGCGTACTTAGTCCCGGATGCCGTACTCTTTGATCTTATATTGTAAGGTCCGGAGGCTGATACCCAGCAGCTTGGCCGCCTTCTCTCGATGATTCGTGATCTCTGTTAACGTCCGCTGAATCACCTCTCGCTCAAGTTGATCCAGAGAGGTCCCTAGCGTCACCACCATCGTACGCGCATCCTCCTTGCTGGCCTGGATTTCCTCCGGTAAGTGTTCTGGCTGGATCATCGTATCTTTCACCGTAACCACCAACCGCTCCATGAGGTTCCGGAGCTGGCGAATATTTCCGGGCCACCCATACAATCGCAAGAGCCGCATGGCCTCCCGCGACACGTCTTTCGGTTCACGGTGATGTTGAGCCGCGCACTCCGCAAGAAACCGGTCTACCAGCAGGGGAATATCGTCCGCTCGATCACGGAGCGGTGGGAGGCGAATGGGCACGACATTGAGTCGGTAGTAGAGGTCTTCCCGAAAGTCTCCTTGCTTGACCGCTTCTTCAAGGTTACGATTGGTGGCGGCGATAATCCTAGTATCGACTGTGATCAGCTTCGTTCCGCCCAGGCGTCTGAATTCCTTCGTCTCCAACACGCGCAGAAAATCGACTTGCGACTTGAGAGACAGTTCACCCACCTCATCCAGCAACAGTGTGCCGCCGTCGGCCAGTTCGAACCGCCCCATCTTGGTCGCCATGGCGCCGGTAAACGCGCCTTTTTCATAGCCGAACAATTCGCTTTCGAAGAGATTGTCCGGCAGGGCTCCGCAATTCATCGTAATGAACGGGCCATCGGCTCTGGGGCTCTTATGGTGGATCGCCCGGGAAACGAGTTCCTTGCCCGTCCCGCTTTCTCCCGTGAGCAGCACCGTGACATCGCTGTCCGCCACCATCTCCACCAGACCATAGATCCGCTGCATAGGCTCGCTCTCGCCGACCATGTGATCGAAGCGTGTCCTGGTTTCAAGGCGGTCTCGGAGCTGCTTGTTCTCAGTCGTTAACGCGTGTCGCTCCAGCGCCTTGTCCACCACGATGGGAAACCGTTCGCGATCGATGGGCTTGGTGAGATAGTCGTAGGCACCACAACGCATTGCCTCGACCGCCGTATCGATAGACCCGTAGGCGGTCATCACCACGACTTCCGTATCCGGCCATGCGTCTTTGAGCCGGCAGAGAAACTCCATGCCTCCGATCCCTGGCATCCGAAGGTCGGTGATGACTAGCTCAGCGGAGGCCCCTTCCAGTTGCGCCAACCCCTCCTCTGCCGTGGCCACTCCGCGCACCTGGTGGCCTTTTTTCTCGAGCATCGTGACCAAGGCCCCGCGGATATTGATCTCATCATCCACGACGAGGATGTGTGCTGGTGGCTTCATGAGGGCACCGCCACGGATTGCGCCGCTTCGGCTGCGACAGGGAACGTCAGCACCGCGGTAGTACCATTCCCCGGTGTGCTGGATACTTGGATGGTGCCACCATGATCTTCCATGATGCGATAGGCGATGGCGAGCCCCAGACCGGTTCCGCTGGACTTCGTCGTATAGAACGGTTCAAACACCCGCACGAGCTCCTCTTTCTTGATGCCGATCCCCGTGTCCTGCACCGACACGACGAGCCAGCGCGTGCCGTTGGCGTGACGGGCCTCGGCCGCGACGCGGCAGAGCCCGCCGGCCGGCATGGCATGAAATGCATTGACGACGATATTCACCAGGACCTGACTGATGGCCGTCTCGTCGCCCAGGACGGACGGCAAAGGTTCCGCCACCGCCTGCTCGAGCCGGATCTTCCGCTCCTCCGCCTCGAATTGCATCAGCGCCATGATGTGCTCGATCAGGGCAGAGAGGTTCACCTCGTGGAGACCGACCGACCCGGGGCGAGCGAATTTCATGAAGTTGTCGAGAATAACCGAGAGACGTCGACATTCCGCGTTCAAGACATGGAGATACCGCGCTCCCTGCTCCGGCAGGGAGGCGCGCTCCCTGAGTTCCTCTTCCAACAAATGGAGATTCAAGTCCATGGCACTCAGGGGATTCCGCAATTCATGGGCCACTCCGGCCGACAACGTGTGTAATGCGGCCAGCTTATCCGCGACGCGGACTCGTTGCTCGAGCGCAAGCCAGTCTGTCACATCCTGGGCCTGCAGGATGACGCCGGCCGGTTCTGCATCGTCCCCTGTGAGCTCGGCCGTGCTCACCCGGATGGTGTGCGGGGTCCGGTCCTGGCTCTCATAGGGCAAATCTTTCTGACTGACATGCTGGTGAAGGCTGAGCGCCCCTTCAAGCACCGCCCGGATGGTCTCTCCCTCGGCAAATACGGATTCGTAAGAATTCCCGAGCAAATCCGCCGCCGATCGTTTGAGGACGGCCTCTGCCGTCGGATTGACCGCCGTGATCACGCCGCTGCGATTCACCGTGAGCACGCCGGTTGGAATGCTCTCAAGGATGTTCCGCGCCAGCCCCTTCACTTCTTCGAGGGTCCGTCTGGTGCTGTCGTAGTGGAGGAAGGTGATGACCGCCGCGATCCCGATCGCACTCACCAGAAACACCAACAGGGTCACAACGGTCAGATCATGGCGCGACCGCCACAGCGCGGGGAACAAGTCGGTCGGAACGGCCTTGCCCTGGGTGAAGCCCTGCAGGAGGAGTTTTTCCTGCTCCAGGCTAAAGAGCAACATGACGGAGACGACCAAAGCCAGAATCAAGAGGACGGAGGCGATCAGCCGATAGGGAATCCTTCGGAAGAGGGTGGCTTCTGGAATTGGTCTAAACATCGCGGCGTCACATAGAAGGATGCGAACGGGAATATGCTACCACGTGGAGTTGCGACTGTATACCGGACACGCTGAACCCCAGGGCGGAATGACCCGACTGGACGGCATCATCCGATCGTGATCCGACGATCGACATATTCACCGATGGACGGATCGTTCGTCACGAAGATTGCCGCCCAGGGTTCATCTTTCGAGCAGAGTCGTCGGAGCAGAATCTGCCGCAGGCCGGGTTCCATGTTGTGCAAGGTTCCGTCGAAAATCAGCAACGGGGGGCGGGTCACGATTGCGCGGGCCACCAGAATACGCAGGATCTGGCTCTTCGTGTACCGCGTGTCACCTGCTTCAACCCGAGTTTCAAGCCCGTGGGGCATCCGGTCGATCTCGTCCTCCAGCTCAACGAAGCGGATGGCCCACCGGAGATCTTCAAAACCAATCAATGCCCGTCCCAATGTCACGTTCTCTTCCAGCGTGCCCCCAAACAGAGTGGGTTGCGAGTCCAGCACGAGTCCGCGAGCTCCGTTGACATAATCAATGGTCACATCGCGGAGATCGACATTGTTATACCGGACGACACCGGAGGTTGGCCGATAGAGACCGGCGAGCACGAGAGCCAACGTCGACTTCTGTGTGCTGGATTGAACGAGCACTGCCAGCTTTTCCCCTGGAGCGACTTCACCATTGACATGCTCGAAGACGGGTGGTGAATGGGGATAGGCGAACGCCACTTCTTTGCACGTGAGATGGACGCCGCACAGCGCGGGATCCGGCAGAGGGGTGCTGACTCCGGCACTGAAAGATTCGTGCTTGGGCAGGGAAAAGACGCGATCCAGTTCGCCCAGTGAACTTAGGATGTAGGTAAACGCATAGATCCGGCGGGTCACGGTGTCTAGGTTCAGGAGCAGGGTCCCGACAATCACTTCGGCGGCCACAAATTGTCCGAGCGTGATTTGCGCAACCGACAGCAGCCAGCCCCCCAAGGCAATCATGCCGCTGTGACAGAGAGCCTCCCAGACGACAATGCTCCGGTACTGACGCCAGGTCAGAATGTTGGCACGTGCCCGCCGTGCGGCCAAATATTCGCCAAGCAGGCGGTCCGTCTTTCTGATTAAGAACGGTGCACTACGGCTGGCCTTGAAATGGAGCCGATTGTTGGCGATGTCCTGAATCCAGGTCATGACGTCGTAATTCTTGTCCGAGACGGTCTTGGTGGCCAGGACTCCGCCCTGGCCCGACGCGACGGCGACGAGCACGAACCCGCCGAGGAGGAAGACGTTGTAGAAGAGAAAATTCGGATGATAGAGGGCGAGGATGGTCATGCCTGTCAGGCCTGACACCAGAACGTTGATCGCATCGACGAGGACGACGAGAACCGCTCGCGCCAGCAGCTCGGCCTCGACAAAGCGTAGGGCCTGTTTGGGTAAAAACGCTTCTTGCCTGATGCGTGGTAGGTGTTCTGTCATCGCCAAAGCGATGCGAACATAGAGCCGTTGAAAGATCGTTTCCGTGGCACTATTTTGAAGCACTCGAAAGAGGCCGATGAAGAGCAGCCCGACAAGCAGGACCAAGGCGAAGGTCACGATCATGATCGGCTCGATGGCGTAGGCAAAGGTATTGGTCAGCTCTTGAACGGTGAGCGGAATGATCAACGAAAAGATGCCGATCGCGACGGCGTACGAGACGAGAATGGCGAGGACTCGTTTTTCGAGGCTAAGCAAAAGCCCAAGCCGGGCGAGATCGGTCCAGAAGTCGCTGCCTGCCGACCGTTCGCCTGATTGTGGTGGAGGCAGGTGATTCATTCAGGCGAGCATACGATCTTGATGAAGCCTTGGCAACGTGTTTTCCTACGCAATCGGATCGTGAGATCTGGGCGAGAGCGAATGGATCCGGACCTGGCCCCGTCACATGACCGGCACACCTCCCTCTCACGAGATGATGGACAGGAGGGCGCTCTCACCTCTTCGGCTTCGCTGGAGGGGAAGCCATTTCGCGCCGACGTGTTAGCCGGTCGCAGCAATCCTGACAGAGTTCCTGCAACGTGAGTTCGTCAGAGAACAGCGTTACGGAACGGCGCGCACAACGGTCACAATACTTAGCCACTCGTGCCTCGACTTCGCTCGACGGACTGGGGAAATGGCTCACTCGTGGGGTCTCCTCTATTCGCCCGGGACATTTGGTGGACTCGTTGGCTCGCGCACACTTCCTTAGGCACAGTGCTCCTCTTCGATCGTGGACCACTGTTCAATCGCTTCGTCGAAACTGCCGCAGCGAATCTGCAGCATCGCCAATCGATGCCGAAACATGCGTTCATATTTTCTGAGTCGTTCTACATGACTCTGAATGCGTGTGTGTGCGACAGGGCCGTTGATCCGCTCCAGCGTCTTACCCCATCCTTGGGCACCGAATAAACGAAGACTGCTAACGCCTATAGCCAGTCCTTGTTCGATTGTCGCGATGGCCAGCTCAGCTTTCTGCGTATACTCATAGATAGTGGCGAGAAGCAAATAGACGCGTAGCCAGAACGGATTGGCCCGTACCCCCTCTTCAAGAAGAGTTATCGCTTCAGCCAGTTCACCTCGCCCCACCGCCTCCAACGCCCTCTCGACAACCTCTTCCAAAGCCGCGATGGGGGATTCAGGAACAAGACGGTCGAGAGCCCTGCTCATCGTCCGCAATCGAGTCACCAGGTCGATGGGTGTGCCGTCATTGAGCATGAGCCCGGTCCCTCCCGACGATCGACCAAGCAACGTTGATGCCTTGCCGGCACACTCGTTGTCGGGCACTGCTATATCGTTGAGTTCACAAAGAAACTAACCACGAATAAGGCATCACTACCATTGCGCGAATCTTTGCCTGGCCGATCACCGGGACGCAACCTGCAAAGATTGCATTAGACTCCCTAGCCGATGCGGTGAAAGAGACAAGGCCAACGTCGGTTTCTCATGACCTGGCGCGTTGAAACTTAGCGGCGGGCGGAGCGGCACCACCTCACCGGCAAATCGTTGCTCTCCACCAGTGAACAATCTGATCGTCCTGGCACCTCTTGGGAATTCGCAGGCATTCCTTCATCGCTTGCTCATCCCTCCCATTGGCCGCGAGCAGAAAGAGGCGGTAATTAGGACCGTTTACGGCTACGGGGGTGGCAAGCGATGAATCAGCGGAGTGTTGCCTCTTCCTCCGCAATCCGGGATTCATAAGCCGGGCTGAACTGGGGAACATGTGCGTGACGTCTATCCACGCCTCATGCCGTTTCGTCCTCGCGAAGTAAAGACCACGCCTGGAGCCGCTGCGCACGTTCCAGACACTGCTCGCAGAGCAAGAGCAAACTCAGTTGGTCAAACACGAGTCGAGGTTTGGAGTAGCCACATTGTTCACAGAGATGATCGGGAGGCTCTACATCTATTCGTTCGAGTTCACTCATTGCAGGATTGCCTTGCTCGTGGCACACACCATCTCGATTCGGTCGTCCCTCGTGCGCTCCTGCCCCTGCTCGATGACTCTATCGGTTCAAGGGGGATACGCACCGAGAACAGTACGATTTAATAAGGGGACGCAACTCTCATGCCTTATCATTTCGGCTGCGCGATATAGTGGATTCGACAGAGGTTCGAGGAAAAGTGTCGCTTCTTTACGTTGCGAGGTCACTCGCTTCTGAACGATGAGTGCAAATTTTGCATGCGTTAGAATCTCTGCGTGACCATGCTGAGGAGACGCAAGGAGATGGGGCACAGAATGCAAGTGGACCGCTCGTCGCCGTGCGGAAATTACATAAGATGGTTGATGAGGGACAGACTACTCCTACCGTTGGAGAGCTGCTCCTGAAAGCCACTGCTTACTAACTCAATGACCTGGTCCAGGCGCAGTTACCATTTTACTCCTGCCACCATAAACGGTAAGGAAGTGGCAGCGACCCGCGCCTCCTTGCCTTCTCCCTGGCTTTCTCTTCTGATCTTCGCCATGCCCCTGCAAACAAGAAAAATCGAAGGGCGTGCCAGAGAATCAGCGCGAAGGAATCATTCATTACTGGAGTTCCACGAGGGCTTAATGAAATGCGCAGAGAGGGGAGACCGGTCCATGGGGTACTCTAAGTTTGACATGGAAAAGTTGCTGTCGCAAAAGGCAATAGCTCAGCACGGTGATGGCCTGAAAGAAGGAATGAGTTGAAATTTAACCGGAGTGCCTAGTGAACCTTGCAGGGTGCGGTCCGAAATGGGAGGGGGCACGTTCTCCCGGAGAACGTGCCCCAGCTCAACAGCAAGCTCGCCCTTTCCAGCAGTGTCTCGGCGAATCGATTAATAGCGTTCTAGCGCAGGCGCTCAGGCTACGGCTGCTGACGGAGCAGGGTCGGCGCGATCCGGCTCTGGTATCGTCAGTGATGCTGCTTATCGATCATCGGATCGATTTCCTTTTTCGTTTCCTCGGTCACGTTATAGCGGGTATAGGCATGATCCATCACCTCGTTGGCGTAGAGCCGTCCGGTTGGGGCCGGGACTGCGATATTGGCCTGCACGGCCCCCTTCGGGCCGATGGTGACGATTTGCTCGGTCGTGGTACGGATATAGGGATGCCAGATGACGAGTTTATAGGTGCCTGGCGGCACATCGGTCATG